>CAZJLQ010000497.1:0-1007 GCA_964546675.1 uncultured Synechococcus sp. | reverse complement strand
CTGCTCACGTTGATGGAGCACCACAGCAATCTGGTGCCCTGGCAGCTTCTGGCACAGCGCACCGGCTGTGTGTTGAAGCATGTGGGCATCACAGAATCAGGTGAGCTTGATCTGGATGATTTCAATCGCAAACTGACGGATCGCACCAAATTGGTGAGTCTGGTGCACATCAGCAACACCCTTGGATGTTGCAATCCACTGGAGCAGATTGTTCCTGCGGCCCATTCCAGCGGTGCGCTTGTGTTGCTGGATGCCTGTCAAAGCTTGGCCCACAAACCCATTGATGTGGCTGCTCTGGATGTGGATTTTCTGGTGGGCTCTTCGCACAAGTTGTGTGGGCCTACCGGGATGGGTTTTCTCTGGGCTCGGGAGGCGTTGCTTGAGGCCATGCCCCCATTTCTGGGTGGTGGTGAAATGATCCAGGATGTGTTTTTGGACAACAGCACCTGGGCCGATCTGCCCCATAAGTTTGAAGCTGGCACGCCTGCCATCGGTGAAGCGGTGGGAATGGGCGCGGCAATTACATACCTTCAAAACATTGGCCTAAATGCCATCCAGGCGTGGGAAGCTCAGCTCACCCTTCATCTGTTTGAGCGGCTACAGGGGATCGAAGGGGTCCGCATTCTCGGGCCCACACCGGATCAGCAGTCCAATCGCGGTGCGCTGGCCACCTTCCTGGTGGATGGAGTCCATGCCAACGACATTGCGGCTCTGATGGATGCTTCAGGGATCTGCATTCGCAGCGGCCATCACTGCTGTCAGCCTTTGCATCGTCATTTCGAGGTAACAGCATCGGCACGCGCCAGCCTCAGTTTCATCAGCACGTTTGAGGAGATTGATCAATTCGCCAATGAACTCTCGTCCACCATTGACTTCTTGCGTGCCAATGGGTGAGTGGTTGCATGAAGTAGATATCAAGTTTGTGTGTCGCCACTGGATGGAGTTTTGGATTGTCCGAATCGTTCAATCCGTTTGACTGCTTTGAAGATGAAAAAAAGTGCCCAGGC
>CAZJLQ010000496.1:0-1008 GCA_964546675.1 uncultured Synechococcus sp. | reverse complement strand
ACGACCCAATCCGTTCAATTCAGATTTTGTAATGGGTACTTTTCAAATGTCAGGGAAGAAGTTTAGATCGGTTCCGAAAGGGTTTATCGCAATTGATCCCGAAGCGAATACCATGTATATGGGATTTGACTACAACAATGATGGCATCGTTAGTGTAATAAACGAGGCTTTTGCCAGGTTTACAATCCAGATCAATCCCTTCGAGACAAAAACAACCACAGATAAACTGGTTGACAAATTCTCAAAACCCAAAGGAAAAGGTAAGATCATGTTCAAACGCTTTGACTCGGGTGACGTCGTTGCATTTGAATCGAGTATTAACAGGAATAGCTTGTTTCCTGTTACTGAGATGTTTAAAGGACAGTTGATCGGTGGGACGTATGAGTATGACTCACTGATCTACACCCTCCTTAATACCGAGATGTAAACATGATCATGCTCTTCCTGTGATGAACGACGACGGGAAGAGCATGCAGGGCTTCATTAATTCTCAGTCAGTCTGAAATTATATACACAAAAATTCCTCGATGTAAATAGAAAGACAGCACTCAAATAGACAACTATTTTGATTAAAAGAGAATTTAGAGTATTTTGATTATGAATTATAGCTTTTCTAAATTTTGTCAAAATAAATGTAGACAGATGATCGAGAAGAAAGAAATAAAACGATTTTAAGATCTGAAACTCACCGAAACTTAAGCAGATTTCCTAGACAACCAAACCAAATAATAATGTTCCGCCAAGTCAAGCAAGTTGCTTCCCCTGTGCCATCAGAAGCAGGGCAGACCACGAAAAGCACTCAAAAAAATCTATAGGGAACCTGAAGTCCTAATGTTTAGAAGGTTCAACCTTTTAAATCATCGCGCAGACAGATTCTCAATAACTCATTAAACCAAGCAATGAATAGATTTAATCGCGATGGCTCAAACCAACACTTCAATTGACGTAACAAATACCTGATCATCGCCTTAGCGTGAGTATGAAGCTTGTGTGTGCTTTGCACTGCTG
>CAZJLQ010000495.1:0-1010 GCA_964546675.1 uncultured Synechococcus sp. | reverse complement strand
CCCGCGGCGGTACAGAGTTGGGTTCTTGCCCACACTGCTTTCTGGCGATTGGCATCGGTGACGACCCGATAGCAAGCAAGCGATCCTCTTCAACAATCATATTTCTGCTTTATTTATTTATTTTATGTATTTATTAAAACAATTTTGATTTTAATGCTAGTGTTGATTTTCTTAAGTGCATTATTAATGTTAAAATCAATTCTGCTGGGAGTGATGTTATTTTTTCCTGCGTCACTTCAGGCTCAAGATCGTGACACATGCACACGGTTGATGGAAAGGGCTACGCGCATGGGAAAAGAAATCGAACAAGCATTCGCAGAAGCAAGTGAATTGATCAACTCAAATGCTCCTCTGGAAAAGGTGTGTCCTGCTATTGTAAGGAGACAAAATATTTACGAGGCATTTAACGCTAGTTACAAAGCAGACATGGACTGCAAATGTCAATACATTCAATGTGATCAAGCTTATTATGATGAGTACGCGACCAATATGAAGAGAGCCGCTGCTGACAGAAAAGATATTGCAGCTGGTCCTTGTGCTAGATACTTACCCTAATTTGACAAAAGCGTGAAACTTGTATCGTTTTACGGCTCTCTATGTTGCCGGTTCTGAGCTATCAAAATTGATCGTCGCAATAGTTTTGCAGATCATGATCGAAATTTTATTAACAATCGCTAGACTCAAAACACAATAGACCGAGAAACACAGTAAGTTTAGCTTGAGGCTAAAGCATACTTGTTAGAAGATTGTCAATAAGCAATTGCTGATTCCACTGAGGCACTTGAGATGAATTTTAATTGTGCCCATGCTTATGTTGATTGAGAAATTGCAAGAGAATTGGTCAATGATCAGCGGATATGCTGCAATCAAAGCAACGATCACGTTCCCCCTATCGGTTGAGAGCGTGCTGCTCAAAGAAGTCGACTCAGCACTAAGGGCCACTGACACTGATCCCTTCAAGCGTTGATATTCTGACGGGGTGCAAGACCTCGAAAAGGTCGCAGCGGAAA
>CAZJLQ010000494.1:0-1022 GCA_964546675.1 uncultured Synechococcus sp. | reverse complement strand
CGACTACGCGCCGAATCCTGCGTTCCGATCATTTTTCTTTCCGCGGTTGAAGCCATTTCAGAACGGGTCGCTGGCCTCGATCTGGGAGCGGATGATTACCTTCCCAAACCCTTCAGCCCCAAGGAGCTTGAAGCGCGGATCGCCACCATCCTGAGACGGGTCGGCCGCGGCAATGCAGTGGTTGAAAACCGAGAAGTCCCAACCGGCCAAGGTGTTCTGTGTCTTGGTGACCTTGTCGTTGATACCAATCGCCGCCAGGTGAGCCGTGGCGGTGAGCGCATCAATCTCACTTACACCGAGTTCAGTCTGCTCGAGTTGTTGTTTCGTGATCCTGGTCACGTCGTTCCCCGCGCCGAGATTCTCGAACAGCTCTGGGGCTACCCACCACGACGGGCAGCTGATTTGCGAGTTGTCGACGTGTACGTGGCCAGGCTCCGCGGAAAATTAGAGCCCGATCCCCGCAATCCGGAACTCATCCTCACGGTGCGCGGCATCGGGTACTCCTCCCAGCGTCTCGGTGAGGCGGCAACGGCCTGATCGACGGACGGGCAGGATGGCGCGCGTCTGCCCTTTCTCTCTTGTCTGAACTGCGCGACACCCGTCTCGAGAAAGCTGCTGCCTTGCAGGCACTGGGCAAGAGCCCTTATGCCTTGCATTTCAATCCGAGTGACCGGATGGCGGCGTTGCAGAAGCAGCATGCCGATCTGCCCAAAGGTGAAGAGCGTGATGTGGAGGTTTCCGTTGCTGGCCGGGTGATGACCCGTCGGGTGATGGGCAAACTCGCTTTCTTCACCCTGGCGGATGAGACCGGCACGATTCAGCTGTTTCTGGAGAAAGCAGGGCTGGAAGCGCGGCAGGAGGGGGCCTTCAAACAGATCACGTCACTGGTGGATGCAGGGGACTGGATTGGTGTGACCGGAGGTTTGCGTCGCACGGACCGGGGTGAGCTGTCGGTGAAGGTGAGCGATTGGACGATGCTCAGCAAGGCGTTGCAGCCTTTGCCGGACAAATGGCATGGCTTG
>CAZJLQ010000493.1:0-1023 GCA_964546675.1 uncultured Synechococcus sp. | reverse complement strand
GTGGTGGAGACAGAGATCATCACCAGCGTTCAACAGAACCTGGCGGTACCGGTTCAGGCCGTGATGATGCAGGCCGAACAACCTTTCGTGTACCGGGTGGTTCCGCTGCGCCGTGCGCTGCCCAAGATCAAAGCCTCGGCCAGCACCCCGGAAAGCACCAAAAAAGCACTCGAAAAACTTCCGAGCAACACGCCCATCGTGGTGGAGACAAAAGTGAAGTTGGGCAAATTACAGCGCAATCTCTACCCGGTGATCTCTGGACTGAAAGCTGGTGACGTGGTGGCGGTCAGCAACACGGTGATGCTGCGCAGCGGCATGCCGGTGAAACTTTCGAACACCAAAACCGCGCCAATCACAACACCAAAGATCACACCAGCCAACACCGCCGCACCCAAAACAGCAACACCCAACACCGCAACGCCCGGCGCGGCGACCACGAACTGATCGCGAGCGATGTCTTTTTCCGACAACTTCATCAAGCGACCGGTGCTGACCACGGTCTGCAGCATCCTGATCGTGCTGATCGGCCTGATTGCGATTCCGAGCCTGCCGATTGCCAGCCTGCCGAACATCGCTGATCCGCTGATTCAGGTCACTGCCGTCTACGGCGGTGCCAATGCCGAGGTGACGGAACAGGCGGTGACCAATCCACTGGAACAGCAAATCAATGGTGTTCCTGGGATCAGTTACATCACCTCCAACAGCGATATGGAGGGGAACAGCACCATCAATGTCTATTTCGATCAAACCACCGACATCGACATTGACCAGGTCAATGTGCAGAACCGAGTGTCTCTGGCGATGCCCCAGCTGCCGGAACAGGTGGCAGCCACCGGGGTCTCCGTCAAACAAAGCACTCCTTCGATTCTGCTGGCCTATGACATCGGTTCCACCGACGGCCAGTTCGATGCGGGCTACCTCAATGGTCTGATCTACGACCAGCTCTATTACCCGCTCTCCCGGATTAACGGCGTCGCGAATGTGAGTGTGTATGGCGGTGCCAATCCCGCCTACTGGTTGTTC
>CAZJLQ010000492.1:0-1023 GCA_964546675.1 uncultured Synechococcus sp. | reverse complement strand
CCATCTGATCTTCAAACTGAAGCAGCAAAGCCACGCCAGTATGAGTTCAGTCAACCGTTTGGATTACCAGTTCGATACCACGATATAAAAGTATTTTCAGAAGTTAGCAATTTAGATCTTGTAGAAATTCACCTCAGCTACAAGGATTTAGAAGTCAACCTGGATGATGTATTGCAGAAACATCAGGAGATAGGTCTTGTAATTCATGCGCCAGAGTTATTTGCCGGAGATCATACTTTGGATCTTTGCACTGAAGACAGTAAGTATCGCGAACATTCAATAAAAGAGCTTCAGCGAGTGATTGATATTTCAAAGGATTTGCGGAACAGGTTTGACTGTAAAGATCCTGTGTTGTTAGTTACGAATGTTGGCGGGTTTTCAGAGCATCGGCATTTGGATAGAAGTGAAAGGAAACCTTTAAAAGATAGATTGATTGAAAGCCTTGCAATGTTGAATACCTCAGGAGAAGTTGAAATTATTCCTCAAACAATGCCACCTTTCCCATGGCATTTTGGTGGCCAGCGTTTCCATAATCTTTTTGTCGACAGTGAATTTATTTCAGACTTCTGTCAAGAGCAAAAGATGCGTGTTTGTTTAGACGTTTCACATTCAAAGCTCGCATGCAACCACCAACACTACGCATTTAGGGAATTTCTTAATCAAATTCTTCCATATACAGCCCATTTACATCTTGCTGATGCAAAAGATGTGGATGGTGAAGGCTTGCAAATCAACGAAGGTGATATTGATTGGGTTCAATTATTTGAATTAATTAACATACATTGCTCAAATGCTTCATTTATTCCTGAGATTTGGCAAGGTCATAAGAATGGAGGAGAAGGCGCTTGGCTTGCATTAGAACGGCTTGAGGAAAGTTCAAAAACAAGTCAATCAAACTCACCGATTTCAAGCCAAAAGCAAGCAGCATGACATTTTCAATGTTATCAAATCAAGAAAAGTACTTCACGTTTAACACGAAACATCAAAAAAAAATTCAAATCAATATTCTATGCAATGTGAGGA
>CAZJLQ010000491.1:0-1040 GCA_964546675.1 uncultured Synechococcus sp. | reverse complement strand
TCTGGTGCCCATTGCCGCTGCGCAAGGAGCTCACGCAGGCCCATCTTCGTCACGTCCTCTGGCTGGGGCTCCCGCAGTTGCAGGAGCGCCCTGATCCGTCAGCTGAGGAGCTGTGGGTGGATGCACTCTTCGGTCTGGGTCAGAGGCGCCCGCTACCAGAGGCCTTGGCTGCGCTGTTCGAGGCCAGAGATGTGGCTCAACCGGGGCGTCTGGTGAGTCTTGATGTCCCGTCAGGGCTCTGTTCTGACACCGGTCGCCCTCTCGCTGGACGGGCGGCCCGTGCGGTCTTGACCCTTTGCGTGGGGCTGCTGAAACAAGGTCTGTTGTTGGATCCTGCCCTCCCCCATATCGGACAACTGGAACGCATTGATCTCGGATTGGCAGAGCATCAGCTTCGAGATCTGCCTCGCGAGCAACCCCTCTGTGTCGGTCCAGATGATCTGCCCAGCCTTCCGCGTCCAACGCTGCCCGTGACGTCCACGAAATATGAACGCGGCCGGACCTTGATCGTGGCCGGCAGTGATCGTTATCGAGGAGCGGCTGCCCTGGCCCTTCGCGGTGCCTTGGCTTCCGGTTGCGGCAGTCTTCAGGCGGTGGTGCCTCAGGTCATCGAACAGAGCCTTTGGCAACAGATGCCCGAAGTGGTGTGCATCGAAGGATCCGAAGCCCTGGCTCTTCAACGGCTGGATTCAGTTCTTTTCGGACCTGGTCTCGGTAGGAACCGTGCGATCTGGGATCAGTGGTCAGCTCCCTTGCAGCGGTTCGCTGGTCTGCTTGTCATCGATGCCGATGGGCTCAATCTGCTGGCTGCCAGCCCTGACAGCCGCGCCTGGTTGCTGTCGCGTGAGGGACCAACCTGGTTGACGCCCCATCAGGCTGAATTCAGGCGGTTGTTCGGCGAAGGGGGAGTTGCTGATGCCCTCACTGACGCGCACACGGCAGCTCGTTCAAGCGGTTGCACCGTTCTCTTGAAAGGTGCTCACACCGTCGTGGCCGATTCTCAGACCTGACTACGTCTGCTGCATCGAACCTGCAGCTAT
>CAZJLQ010000490.1:0-1041 GCA_964546675.1 uncultured Synechococcus sp. | reverse complement strand
TGGGCTGTTGATGCAGCAGTCTCTCTGTTAAGGGCAGTATTTCTTGAGGTGAAAGTTGTCATCAGATCCGTGTCGTGTCGTCGCCTGATCCAGCCCGGGTCGCAATATTGGCGTATTGGCTGAGGTGAACCTTTGCCTGAGTTGATCAGTGGTGCCGTTGGCACTCTTCTTCTCGAAACTCGAAGCCGATGACCTGACTTGAACAGGCGACCCACGCTTTACGAAAGCGTTGCTCTACCAGCTGAGCTACACCGGCAATAGGCCCAATATATCATTCGAATGGAATCGTTCATTGAGTTGAGGCTCCTATTCCCTGGCTTCTCATGACATGCGATGTGTCTTGCGGGTTAAAGGACTTGTTGATTGCTGGCCGAGGGCTTTGGGCTCGATCATTGGAACAGTCCGGCCACTTTTGTTCATTTCCTGGGATTGGCATTTGCCCGGTTTGCAATGCACTGGCTTGGAGCAAAGCGATGAAAGTGCTGGTTTCTCTTGGAGGCGTTTGCGAAGTTGGTTTGGCTGTTTGTTTCGCTCTTCCTGTTCCATGAAGATTCCCATGACCATGGCCTCATCGTTGGCCTTGATTTTGTGTGATGTTTTTGTGATCCACGCATCGATAGTCCTGAGCTCAGAACTCCCACAGGCGGTCCTTTCAACAGCTTCCACTGCTTCTCATTAGGATGTGTTCCATTGGGATAATTGATTGCCAAGCCCTTCACGACAGCAGCGAAACCTTGATCCTGAGTTGCGTCAAAGGTTGATTCGTGAAGCGCAGACTCCGTGGCGAGGCTTGCGACGTGCCTTGTGGTTAGCACTTTTTGCTTCTGCCGGTCTTGGTTTGTTCGCCATGATGTTCAGAGCCTCTGCAGGTGCGGGGGTCGATTTGAGTGACATTGGAATCCAGGGCGGAGCACTGGTTCTTTTTGCAGCTCTGCTCTGGTTTGATCGAACCCGGAACAAGGATTGAGAGGGGTTGGTAGGCCCTTGCTGAACACAAAACCACCTTTGGATTAGTTTCATTTTCATCGCTGGCGACTGAAG
>CAZJLQ010000489.1:0-1046 GCA_964546675.1 uncultured Synechococcus sp. | reverse complement strand
TTCAACTTTCAGGCCTGCTGGAGTGGTGGCTGGTTGGCGGGTCATGCCATTGCCAACGCAGGCCGTTATGAGTGAGATCAGGCCAATAAAGCCCCCCTAAGGAGGAGGAGGTTATTTGTGATCTAACCGAACACTTATTAAGTTAGTAATTCTGTTGAATTAGGGGTGAGATTGGTCATTCCTCCAATCACTTCGAGAGTGGTTTGGATACCGAGCTCATTGAGTTGATCAGTTGATAGGTCAGTGCTGTTTCCGGCCTCGTCAACAACTAGGAAATTATCAAGAGTCCATGTTCCATTTTCGGAAAACTGATTAAAGACAGCTTGATCGGTGTAAGTGCCACTCAGGAAATCTCCTGTAACGGGGTCAGAGAAGAGTCCACCATTGACAAATTGATTGCCACTAGGGCTTGTCCAACGCACTTGTGATGGACTGCTTCCTGATCCATCAGCAAATTGCCCATCAAAAACACCACTGAGGTCATCTCGAATGGCAGCTGTGACATCGACAGTGACATCACCATCTGACAGATCAATGTTGTAATCAGAAAGTGTGTAGGAGAGGAGATCAGGTGGTGTGGTGTCTTCTATTCCTCCGTTATCAGAAATATTCCCAAATAATGCTTCCCACCCGTCTTGAGCGAGTTGTGCAGCGGATTTCCAGGGAGTGGCCGATGAAATTAGGCCGGTGTTGTCGATGGACCAAACCTTGAATTGATCAGCGAACTGGAAGCCGTTAGCCCCTTTCAGGAGAACGTTGAACCCGGATTCATCTGAGGAGGTGATGGCCTGTATGGCATCCCAGTTGGGAATTCCTGTGGTGGAGAAGGTGCGTGTGGTGCCATCGGAGCGTTCTTTGGTGAGGGTGAGTGGATCACCGTTGTTGAAGAGGGTGTAGATGGAGCGGTTATCAACAAGACCATTGCGATCGGCATCCACCGCATTGGGTGTGCCGATGATCGCGTCGCCATTGAAATCGGTGTCAAAGCGCTCTTCCCACCCGTCTTGAGCGAGTTGTGCAGCGGATTTCCAGGGAGTGGCCGATGA
>CAZJLQ010000488.1:0-1056 GCA_964546675.1 uncultured Synechococcus sp. | reverse complement strand
GTTCTGGCGGGGTCCGGTCTGTTGTTACGCCAACTCTGGATTCTGTTTCGCGGCGAACAGAGACCATGGCCTGCGCTCCAGGGTCCTGCTCTCAGCGTGCTCGACATGGTGTTGTTGGTGGCAGGCGGTTTCGTCGTGATCAGTGCTGCTGGCGTGCCTTTGGTGGCTGCACCGATCGTGCAGGCCCTCACCCAGGGGCTCGGTTCGCCGCGGCGGGAAGCTCTCGATGTGGTGATCAACTACAGCGTGATGGCGCTGCCAAGCCTGCTGATTCTGTGGCGCCAACTCAGCGCGCTTCGCGTTGAGAGCTGTCCTCGAGGGGGGTGGCTCCAGTGGCGTCTGCAGCCACCGTTCAGTGCCTTGAGGCGTGCATTGGCTGGATGGCTGATGGTGACCCCTGTCGTGATGCTCACCGGTTGGCTGCTGGTGCAACTGGTGGGGGATCCCGGAGGGAGCAATCCTCTGCTTGAGCTGGTGCTGAACAGTCGGGATGGGATTGCACTCGCACTGCTCGCCTTCACCGCGGTGGTGCTTGCTCCTCTGTTTGAAGAGGTGATTTTTCGCGGGGCACTGCTGCCTGTTCTGGCCAAGCGTTTCGGTGTGACTTGGGGGATTGTTCTCAGTGGTCTGCTGTTCGCTCTGGCTCACATCAGCATTGGAGAGCTCGCCCCTCTGACCGTGCTGGGTGTGGGTCTGGCGATGCTGCGGATCAGCAGCGGCAGGCTTCTGCCCTGTGTGCTGATGCATGCGCTTTGGAATGGCATCACCTTCGTCAATCTGCTGCTGCTCTAAAGCTGTTGCCAAGAGCCTTGCCGAGCACGGGTGCGAATGGTTCACTGGCAAATTCGCCCGAACCAACGGTGGTCGCCGCACCGGAACCCCGCCCGTCATCCACGGCTTTCGAGCTGATTCAGGGGTCGTTGTCGGCAGGCCGAGTCGCCCGACGATCCCCTGTGCTGGGCGGGTTGCATCGAGTGCTGGATGGAACAATGCTCGGAGTGGTTGCCGCAGTGGCTGTTTTGGCGGGTCTCACGCTGCATTGGCAGCACCGCTGGA
>CAZJLQ010000487.1:0-1059 GCA_964546675.1 uncultured Synechococcus sp. | reverse complement strand
GTTTCGAGCAACTGGCCGCGCTCATCTGCAGCTGACGGCTGATCAGCAGCGACCTCCGTCACATCCACAGGCTCCTCCACAGACACGGTGACCGGCATCACTGGATTTCCTAGGCCAGGGCTGACTTGGTCGAGTTGCTCCCGTACAGACTTTGCAGCAGGCTCACCCTCCTCACGCAGATCGGCGATCGGGTCCTGAGAGCCGGCCGTGAAGGCTTCCGCCACCTTGGCAGGACCTCCATCACGGGCACGCTCAAACATCGCCAAACCGACCGGCAGCACCTCCTGCATCAGGGACAAGCGCAGCTGGTCGAGGGGGTTGTCCGCTCCGGAACGCTCGGCCATGGAGCCCGTGTCAACGGACTCCAGTCTGTCCTGCGGGAAGCGAGAGTGTCGGGCAGGCGGATTGGCGCGCAGCAAACGACCAGCCTGCAAAGCCTGAAAGCACCATCAGCATCACGATCGGCACCAGCGCCTTCTGGGTGGTGTCCAACACGATCCACTCCCGCCAGGCCCGCCAGAAGCGACTGCGTTCGAAACGCCGGTGTTCGCGGCTCTCTTCACGGGTGCGTCGACGCAGGGCCTTCTCGACCCAGCGTTCAAAGGCGCGCTTCTTGGTGATCGTCATCTTGCGCTCCACCTCCAGCATCTGGCCGGAGCCCAGCTCGGGGTGGAAGGTGCTGATCAGCTCCAGACTCTTGAGGAACATCTCCACAGCCCCGTCGCGCATCGCGACCTGCTGGTCATCGAGCTGCTCCCAGTCGAGTTCCGGGTAGAAGCGGGTTCGATTGGCCAGGATCTGATCCTCACCGAGCTGGCCGGGTTCCCGCAGCCAACGGTCGGTGTTGCTGTCAAATCGGCGCCAATACAGAAAAGGATTGAGGTAGATCGTTCGCCCACCCAGCTGAATGCTGTCCTGCTGCAGTCGTCGCTGCAGCTGCAGATCCTGCTGTTGTGTCGCCGTCACAAGACATGAGCTGATGGACCAACGTATCGACCATGACGCCCCACTGCCAGGGTGTCGATTATTCCCACTCGATCGTGCCGGGCGGTTTGCTGG
>CAZJLQ010000486.1:0-1060 GCA_964546675.1 uncultured Synechococcus sp. | reverse complement strand
GCGGTCGACTGTTAATCGATTGGTCGCAGGTTCGAATCCCGCCCGGGGAGCTTGATAGCCACAGCAATTGCTGTGGCTTTTTTATTGACAAACAGGGAAAAATGTCACCCTGGGTTGCCAAAACCGGAAGACTTTCTGAACACAAGGTTTGAACCTAACAGAGCTCTTCTGGCGAAATCGTTTCCAGTGCAACAGATCTCAGAGATCAAGGCCGTTCAGCACACTCCACGCAAATTCTGCAGAGAGAACAAAAGCTTGAGAGAATCAGCTGAGCGTTGACCTGTCGACCCTCGCTCCACCCTCCCACAGCTGTTCCGCTGCCACATCGATGAAGCCTTGCGTTCTGCTAATCGAAGACGACCGGGACATGCGCGACCTGGTGAGCGGCCACCTCGAGCACAGTGGTTTCGACGTTCAGCGTGCTGATGACGGCATCAAAGGCCAGGCTTTAGCGCTGCAATACACACCAGATTTGATCCTGCTCGACCTGATGCTTCCCAAGGTCGATGGACTGACGCTGTGCCAACGGTTGCGCCGTGATGAACGGACAGCGAGCATCCCAATCCTGATGTTGACGGCACTGGGCGGCACAAAGGACAAGGTCAGTGGTTTTAATTCCGGTGCTGACGACTACCTGACCAAGCCGTTTGACCTTGAAGAGCTTCAAGCCCGCGTCAAAGCCCTGCTTCGTCGCAGTGACCGGGCCCCAGTTGGCACAGGCAACCATCACGAAATCCTGAGTTACGGGCCGCTGACCCTGGTTCCCGAACGGTTCGAAGCGATTTGGTTTGACGGACCTGTTCGCCTCACCCACCTCGAATTTGAACTCCTGCACTGCCTCCTGCAGCGTCACGGACAAACGGTGGCTCCCTCGTTGATCCTGAAAGAGGTGTGGGGCTACGAACCCGACGACGACATCGAAACCATCCGGGTTCATGTTCGCCACCTGCGCACCAAGCTCGAGCCGGATCCACGCAAACCTCGGTTCATCAAAACCGTTTACGGTGCTGGCTACTGCCTCGAGTTGCCCACAGGTGGGCAACTGGAAGGGCTTCACGAC
>CAZJLQ010000485.1:0-1062 GCA_964546675.1 uncultured Synechococcus sp. | reverse complement strand
TCTGAAACTGCGGCTGATGCCGGACCAGGACCTATCGCTGCAGGTGATTCCCAGTCCCAGCCCGAAGGGCGGGCTGCTTGTGCAGGCGGAAGCTCGCTGATCACAGGGTCGTGCCGACGCTCACAATGCGTTCAGGCCGATGAACAGGGCCTCAGTCACCGAGGCGAGAAAACTTAGATCCAGGCTGCTGACTGTGTCCTGCATGGTGTGGTAATTCGGATTGCGCAGGAAGGAGGTGTCCGTGACCATCAGGGCATCAAAGCCTCGATCCCAGAACGGGCTGTGATCACTACGACGAACGTCGGGCAACGACCTACCGGCGCAGGGCACAGGCAGCAATTTGGTGTTGACCACCCGAGCCATGGCATGGGCCAGGGGAGCGAGCTTGAAGATTGCAGTGAGGTTGCCGACCAGGGCGATGAAATCACCGCGATCGCCATAGAGCCTGGCCATGGCGGGGTGGGGGTAGGCCTGTGCGGCGCTGGTGTACGCGAGCATCTCAAGACTCACCATCAAATGAAGCGGTTGCTGAGCACGCTGCAGCTGACGTGCCAGAGCGGTGCTGCCGAGCAGGCCACACTCCTCCTGATCAAAGGCGACGATCCAGACAGAACGGCGTGGCGGATGCGACGACCAACGGCGAGTGAGCTCAAGCAAAGCGACAATGCCACTGGCATTGTCGTCCGCCCCGATCGATTGCGGCGGTCCGTCGTAGTGGGCGCCAATCAACAGGGGGGGCAGTGAAGGTTCGCGTCCTGCGAGCTTGAGGATGAAATTCACCCCCGCAGTACCGCCGGCACCAAAGCGCTGCTCCTCCAGATCGCCGTGCAGCGAAAGAGCGTCCTGAAGCTCGCGTCGTACGGCCATGAGTCCCAGCGGATCCCAGTGCGCATGGCGCGGTACGGCAAAACGGTTCAGATCATCGAAGAGCCTGGAAGAAAGATCTGACGGTGCCAACGGTGGCCGATCTCCACTCTCAATTACAACCGTTCCATGCTTAGGCAGAGGGAGGGGACGTGATCAAGCGCGTGAGGCCTCAGGATGGATCTGCACGACCCGCCC
>CAZJLQ010000484.1:0-1065 GCA_964546675.1 uncultured Synechococcus sp. | reverse complement strand
AACTTTGTCTAATGTCGCATTTTCAAAAATTCCTTCTGTTAAATCTACATTTTTCAGGACGCCTCGCTCTGGTTCTGTGAATACTTTTTCAGAGAAATTTCCGCCTTTGAGGCTTATATCATTTTTATTTAAAACGTTCCAATCAACTTTGCTTTTAGCGTCATATTTTAAGTAACTTGCGTCGCCTTGGCTAAGATCAAATTCTTTTAAAATCGCGTCTTTTAGGTTTAGGTAATCAACCTGATTGATTATAGTGTTTGAAAAATCTGCACCTATGAATGTCGCGCCTTCGGCATCTATGTTTTTCAAAGTGGCACTATTTAATTTCGCTCTATCTAATTTTGCTTCATATAAAACAATATATTCTAAGGTTGATTTCGAGAATTCTGATCCTTCAAGATTTACAGAATCCAAATCAATTTTTTGGATTTCGGACCCTGTTAATTGGGCCTCGCTAAGAACTGCCTCTGGGCCAAATATGAAACCATTTCTAAAAAGATATTGATTTCTTGTTTCACTAAAATTCTTGTCTCTGATTGTACCCAGTCTATATGTGGTGTTACCACTTTGTACGCCTAGAAATGAGACTTTTCTAAAATCATCTCTATCGCACCCATTGATATTAGAATTCTTTAGGTTTGGTGAGTCTACTGATATTGGGCAGGATTGGATTTGGGCGGTAGTTGATTGTGAGGTGCTTGATGTTATGTCTGATGTCGATTTATCGGCAATGCTCATGAAATATTTGTACCTAATTATAAATCTATGCAAATAAATCGCCAATAAAGTATTACTTGATACAAAAATAAACGATTTTAGATTGTCTTCCTTGTTACCTTCTTGGCGCGAAACTATTCTTTAAAGACCATATTGCTCGTAAATGTCTAGATTTAAAAACACTTTTTATAATCCTGCTGAAAAATCCTTCTACAAATTCAATCCAACTTCTCTTACCTGGGTCAATGCTCGACGGGCCGCCGAGACCCAAGGTGGTGCGCTTGTAAGCCTTTCAAACCGGGCCGAAGGAAGGTGGTTATGGCATAACGTTATTTCAAGTAATAGTCG
>CAZJLQ010000483.1:0-1066 GCA_964546675.1 uncultured Synechococcus sp. | reverse complement strand
CTTTGAACCTCACCTTTTGATTGGCTGGTCGTGGAAAGGAAGGCGTTGGGTTGTTTCTTCAGGCACGTGAATCTCGACTTTTATTGTTCTGGCTTTATCACCTAGTTGTTTGATTCTTTGATCGATGTGGCCAACCTGAAGGCAGACTCTGTTGTTGAATGTGCATGTGATTTTTGATTGTGTCTTGCGCATACTGCGTTGAAGCACGGGCTGCTGAGGCCGATCATCAGATCTTGATTGCATTCAACTGCTTTGTCTTTGATTTCAGCAGCACAAAAAAACGATCCATCGAGTACCCAGCGATAATGGTTGTTGCAGTTCCAAATAAGAATTCAACGAACGAGATGATTTGGAAGAGGTGCTCCTTTGATCCTTTGCTCAGGTAAATCAGCAATTGATCAAGGCCAAGATCAACAATTTGAAGGAACGCTGCTGAAAGCATTATCATTGCCATGATAAAAAGTTTTTTTGCACCTGCGTCGTCATTCATGCTCAGTAGCAGCTTGCTGATCGAAAGCTGAAGATTGGAGAAAAGAATCAAAATTGTAAATAAAGCGAGGTGATGGACGTCTTTGGCAGCCATCATCTCGAGACTTTCAACAGACAGATTGAGGATGATTGCACCCCAAACCAACAGTCTTAAGAAGCCAAGCAGAAGGCTCAAGGCGTGGTTAATCGATAGATCACGAGAACGAGACGGCATCTGTTGATCTGCTCCCGGAACGGCTTCCATGGTGTTAGCCAGATTGAGGGGTTTCTGCAGTTGTGTGCTCTTGATTAAGTCAGGAATCTGCTGCCCATCCTGTGCTGACCTCGAGAGCAGGATCAGAGATCACAAGCAAGGATCTGATTTGCTTGGTGGCGTTTCAGTTTTGGTTTTCTTTTTTGGTTCTACCGATCAACTCCCTTCGCCAGATGGGTGCTTAATCTGGTTGGCAGCGCCACTTGTAAAAGTCTTCATTTGGTAGTTTAATAAAGATTTATCCTGATGTGATTTTTGGATGATAGTGACAAAGCCGCTACCGTCGATTGAAACGGATGAGGCGGGACAAACGTCTGATTCGTG
>CAZJLQ010000482.1:0-1069 GCA_964546675.1 uncultured Synechococcus sp. | reverse complement strand
GCGGAGAAGCGACAGGGCCACCATGGCAGCCCGTGCATTGTTCAGGGGGGTCTTGCTGCCCAGACGCTTGGCCAGGACGTTCTTGATGCCGGCGAGTTCCAGCACTGTGCGGATGGAGCCACCCGCGATTACACCGGTACCTGGGGCAGCCGGACGAATCAGCACACTGGCAGCGCCGTCCCGACCGTTTGAAAGGGTTGGAATCGAGCTGTGGCGTGTGAGAGGCACTTTGACGAGATGCTTTTTGCCATCGGCAACGCCCTTTCGGACGGCGCCGATCACATCACCGGCCTTGCCGACACCGACACCGACCTGGCCTTTTTCGTTGCCGACAACAACGATGGCTCGGAAGCTCATCTTTTTGCCGCCTTTGACGGTCTTGGAGACACGCCGGATTTGCACCACGCGCTCCTGCCATTCGGAGTCGCGCTCCTGGTTGCGGCGATCACCGCGACGGCCGCGACGTTCGCCACGACCACCGCGGCGTTGTTCCTGCTGCTGGCCTTCGGCAGCAGCGGGGACGTCGGCAGCACCTGGGACGTCGTTGGAGTTGGTCTGAGGGGAGGAATCGGTCATGGGTCGAGCAGGGATCAGAACTGAAGGCCCGCTTCCCGGGCTGCATTGGCGAGGGCCTTGATCCGGCCGTGATAGAGGTTTCCGCCACGGTCGAAGACCACTTGCTGGATCCCTTTGGCGATGGCGCGTTTGGCGACGAGTTCGCCGACGGCAACGGAGGCGTCACAGCTGCCAGCTGCGGCTTTGAGGCCGCCGCGCAACTCCTTGTCGACAGTGGAGGCTGAGCAGAGGGTGCTCTGGGCCTCGTCGTCGATGAGCTGGGCGTAGATGTGATTGTTGGAACGGAACACGGCCAGCCTCGGGCGGGCCGAGGTGCCACTGATGTGGCGGCGCAGACGCCGGTGACGTTTCTGGGTCTGCTGTTTGCGGGATTGAGTGGACATGATGATGGGAGTGGAGGGATGTCAGGCGGAGGGTTATTTCTTGCCGGACTTGCCTGCCTTGCGCAGGATCCACTCGCCTTCGTAGCGGATGCCCTTGCCCTTGTAGGGCT
>CAZJLQ010000481.1:0-1072 GCA_964546675.1 uncultured Synechococcus sp. | reverse complement strand
CGTGCGATCAGTGCCCTTGGCCCAGCGCATGTGCTGCCTACGCTTCCGGCGAACCCCGTCGCTGGCCCGTGACCGACGCCTCCAAACCCCTGCCCTTTCAGGTGATCGGTGTGGGTGTGGTGCTCAATGCCGCAGGGGAGGTGTTGATTGACCAGCGGTTGGAGGAAGGGTTGCTGGGGGGGTTGTGGGAGTTCCCGGGTGGCAAGCAGGAGAAGGGTGAGGCGATTGAAGCCTGCATCGCCCGGGAGCTGGAGGAGGAACTTGCCATTGCGGTGAGGGTGGGAGAGGAATTGATCACTGTCGATCACGCCTACAGCCACAAGAAGCTGAGGTTCGTCGTGCATCTTTGCGACTGGGTGTCAGGTGAGCCGCAGCCCCTCGCCAGTCAGCAGGTGCGTTGGGTGCCACCAGCGCAGTTGTCGGACTATCCCTTCCCCGCAGCCAACGCCCGCATCATCGAGGCCTTGCTTGGCAAGTTGGGGGGCTCTGCCCACCCTGATGGGTAGTAGTTGGGAGACCGCCGTATGGCGGAGCATGGCTTGGAGGCCCCGCAGGTGCTCTGCTTTGGGGAGGCGTTGATCGACCGACTCGGTCCGCCCGGCGGTGATCCAGCCGTTGATCGACCTGTGGATGACCGGCTCGGCGGGGCGCCTGCAAATGTGGCGTGTGCCCTGGCGCGTTTGGGAACGCCGGTTGCTTTCCTCGGGCGTCTTGGGGACGACGGCAGCGGCGCTGCGTTTCAACGCCTGTTCACTGACCGTGGCGTCGATCAGCGTGGAGTGCAGCTGGACCCTGTGCGGCCCACGCGCATCGTCTTGGTGCGGCGCACGGCAGCAGGGGAACGGGTGTTCCAGGGGTTCACAGGCAAACAGGCTGTTGGCTTTGCGGATCAGGCGGTTGAGAGCAGCCTTTGGCGTGATTTGCTTCCGAGCCTGACCTCTGCGGCCCGTTGGCTGCTGATCGGCACCATCCCCCAAGCCTCCCCCGCCTCAGCTGCAGCGCTGCACACTCTTTTGGAATGGGCGGCTGATCAGGGGATCCCTGTTGCTTTGGATGTGAACTGGCGCCCCAC
>CAZJLQ010000480.1:0-1074 GCA_964546675.1 uncultured Synechococcus sp. | reverse complement strand
AACCGTTGAAGCCGGAGCCGCTGATGATCGAGGCATTTTCAACATCCTCTTCCTCACTGAGGGCTTTGCCGATGGCGCTTGCGAAGGTCTTGGTGGCGTTCAAGGAGGCGCCGTTTTGGAGTTGGTAGATGCCAAGGCCATAGCCCTGATCTTCATCAGGAATGAAGGCCGTGGGAATGGCGCTGAAGGCAAACACCGTTAGCGCGATGCCTGCAGCCAGAGCGGCCAGCACGATCAGGCGAAGCCGGATCAGGGTGCTGAGCAAATTGGCGTAGAGCTTCTGCAGCCGATCAAATCCGGCATTGAAGGCCTTGAAAATCCTGGGCAGGTTGCCCCCTGCCAGGCCGCCCACCAAGGCTCCGGCGATGTAAGTCCAGCTGCCAAACGACGTGGCGCTGAAGCGACCGAAGGCCAGGCCGACGATGACGCCGATCACGATCCATGAGAAGCCGCGCGGCTCCTTGGGTTTTTGCTTCGGAAGAATCAGTCCCGAGAGCATCGGGGAAAAGGTGAGCGCGTTGAAGGCGGAGATCGCAATGGAGAAGGCGATCGTCAACGCGAACTGCTGGTAGATGATGCCGATGCCTCCGGGGTAGAAGGCCACGGGAACGAACACCGCCATCAGCACAAGGGCGGTGGCGATTAAGGCACCAAACAGCTCGCCCATGCATTCGAGCGCTGCTTCGCGGGGTTTCATCCCCTTGTCGATGTTGCTGGAGACGGCCTCGATCACAACAATCGCGTCGTCCACCACGAGCCCTGTCGCCAGCACCAGGCCCAGCAGGGTGAGTTGATTGATCGAAAAGCCGAAGACCTTTAAGAAAGCAAAGGTGCCCACCAGCGAGATCGGGATCGCCAGGCTGGGCACCACTGTGGCCCGCCAGTTCTGGAGGAACAGAAACAAAATGACCAACACCAGAACGATCGCTAACCCGAGGGCATCGATCACTCCATCAACGGAGGCTTCGATGAATTCGCCAATGTCATAAATCTGATTCACCGTGACCCCAGGCGGAACGGTTTCTGCGAAAGCATTCATCTGCTTCGCCACGGCCTCCGACACATCCAAGGCAT
>CAZJLQ010000479.1:0-1079 GCA_964546675.1 uncultured Synechococcus sp. | reverse complement strand
ATTTTCCTAAAATTAACATCAATCGATGATTCAAATAATGACCACTAATATCAAATCCCAGGCCAAGTTTTCCATTTCAAATCCGAGCTAAAAGTCAACAGCTAACAGCTTAGAACACACGAACCAAACCGAAATCGAGAATGATGCGCTTTCTATTTCGATCGAAGGCAAAAGATCAAAGCGAGCGGCGAACAAAACTCAAGCAGAAACCAACCAGTAGATTTATTTGGAAATTTAATTTACCAATTGAACCAAAAATAAACAAACCAACAGCATCTGAGGCCTTTGAAAATCAAACAGTCTTGAATTCCGAAGTCGGTGCATAAACAACAGTCAAATCACCAACTTGAAACTTTTTAGCGTAAGAATACCAATCGTTGAAGTGGGCAGAGGCCAGGTGCGTCTGAAGAGCGTCGTAACTAGACCATTCTTCGTCCCATACATACACATTCGGATCATTCACATCACGATTGCATGTATAAAGCTTAGGGTGATCGATCTTAGCTGTCGAAGCAAATAAAGCATCGGTTTTGAGTGTGTATTCCTCGACCTTGCTCTCTGGTATTTCAAGACGAATACGGCCAATCACGTGGATGGGAGCCGTCGCATCAGCGCCTGAAGACGCGGAGAAAACCGGCAGCCAGCTCACACAAGCAGCAACCAGAAGAGCGACGATTGAAAGGGAGAAATATTTGATCCAACGGGATCCCGTAAGCAAGGCTGACGACCAAAAACTTTTCACAACCAAAAGAAGATTATGTCTCTGCAGCCTAGCAATAATTTCTAGATCAAGTCAAAATCAATACCCAGAAAGCATATCCACCGGAGACACAACCAAGCATTCTCAAGAGAAGCATGCATGGGGTGCGATGGAGAGAAATGCGCACACACTTAATGTGCCGCTCCAGATGAGCAACAATTCATTACCACAACACCAATGCAACAAATCACAGCATCACCTCCTCCAACAAGGTGATAGCCATGGTGAGTGAAGCGAAGCCAACTCTGGCAGTGTGAAGACCATAAGACTAAATGATTCAATCAACAAGAAACAAGAAACATCCGAGCCAAGTGAATCA
>CAZJLQ010000478.1:0-1083 GCA_964546675.1 uncultured Synechococcus sp. | reverse complement strand
GTATTTTGTGTATGTCTCAAAGGCATGCTTTTCAATCTTCATGTTGATATCATAAGCGTTAGTAGGATCAAGAAGATAATACCCAACCATGATCCAATAATAAACCAAAACAAGATGCTTGGCAAAGAAGCGGTCGATCCAATACTTATTTCCTTCCCTAAGTTCCATTTCCTCCAGATGTTCTGTTTCATTTAGAGCTTGATAGAAGTGTTCTTTCATCAAGTATATATGGTCATCTCCCCTAAGTCCAAGACTTTCACGGAAATGTAACACACTGATAAATGCGAAGTAAGGTGCTCTGGCAATGACTTCCAATACCCAGAACCTTGGGAAAGGTCTGTTGCGGTATAGGAAGTCGAGTATTCCGATAGTGATATCTAGAATGATTGTGTTGAATTGTTTCATTATTCTACATGTACTGTACCAATCATACCAGCTCCTTGATGCGGACCACAAAAGAAGGTATAGTCTCCCACTTCTGTAAAGGTAACATCGAACTCCTCACCAGGCATCATTGCAAGTGCATCGTGGGATAACTCATCGTGATCCTCAACGATTACATTGTGTGGAGGGAGCATATTATTAACAAAGTGTACTGTATCACCAGCACTGATTGTGATTTCAGATGGTTCAAAGACAAGGTTTCCATCGTAACCCATTTGTACATCTACTGCCCAAGCGGGTAAAGCAAGAAATAATGAAGCAAATAATGCGAATAAAAATTTCATAATTATTGAACGTATGCGATTTGAGGTAAGTATGTGATGATGAACCCTATTGATCCAAAGATTACAATGGTGGATATGATAGGCAATGTTTTCATTGTTCTCCCTCCGTGATCAGTGCGTAATCAATAGAAAGAGGATGCCCTTTTAGATAAGGAACATCCTCTTGTGCGTTCTTTACTGCTTCATATGCGTTGTTAGCATACTCGCAGATTTCGTGTGAATTTTGAATACCGTCGTGATATCCGACCGTATAGTGTGACATTTTTATCGTCCTTCATACCACTAATATTTAGTATAACAGACTAGGTAAAAACCACTACTTATGTCAGGGTCTCCGAACCTCCAATGTTAAGAT
>CAZJLQ010000477.1:0-1088 GCA_964546675.1 uncultured Synechococcus sp. | reverse complement strand
CAAAGACTCGTGTTAACTACCTCAAAGGTCTGTTTAACGTAGCTAAAGAAGAGAATTGGATTAATTCTAATCCGTTTGACTGTATAAAGCTTAGGTATCTCAAGACAAATACCAAGAAGAAAGAAGCTTTAAGCCTGAGTTGCGTAGACACTAAAGTATTGAAACTATCTGATTCTCAGCAAGTCCTCTACTGGATCATGAGATACACGGGTACTCATGTTAGTGAAGCTGCTGGAGTATTAAAGGAAGACATTGACTTAGACACTGGTGTCATCCACATCAAGCCTAATAATCTAAGACCTCTGAAGAATCAATACAGGGAACGTGATCTACCGATTATTCAGCCTTTAGCCATTGTTCTAAACAAGTGGGTGCCCGCGCAACCACCTGGTCATCTATTCATTGAACTCTTTGACTCAAAGATCAATAGATGGGGGCAGAAGCTGACTTGGTCTAGGAAGATAGGTGTGTCTCCTAAAGCTTGCAGAGATACCGTCGCGACGACACTCAGAGATCATGACATCAATGAAAGAGTTATTGGCTCAATCCTTGGACACACCCCACAGACTTCTACTGGTCAATACGGTGCTGCATCTATGGAAGCTAAGCTAAATGCATTGAATTGCCTTGTGTGTAATCAAGCCTCTGAGTGATGCCCAGAAGGCTCTGTAGCAGGCCTAATTAACACTTAAGGTGCAATGTAGCACGATTAAGTGTAAAGCTTGCTGTAGAGTCTTTTGCTTGGGCAACTAACGATTAGGTTTAATTGAACAGTCTGGGAAGGTTTTTAATGCCATCTCTACTGCATTATCCGACAGTGGTGACCAATAATCATTCCTCTCAACAAATTCATCCCATTTAAAAACTAAATTCTCTTTTGTAATCCTGCCTTCTTCTTCTAATTCACAAAGCAAAGTCACCCATGTTGCAGTAGCAACCCATCTAGAAAGTTTGTCGCAAGTATTATCCATTTCTTCTGAAGCTACACAAGCTTTATTTAGCTCCTGAAATGTTTCAAAAGCCTGAACTGGAGCGGCCGAGATAAGGAGTGAGCCGATGAATGGAAGGAGTTTCATAGGATTAGCCTG
>CAZJLQ010000476.1:0-1097 GCA_964546675.1 uncultured Synechococcus sp. | reverse complement strand
GAAGGTTCATCGGCTGAGCCAGGGGCCAACGCGGCAGGGTGTTGGTGCTGAAGCGGCGGTGATACACCGCAAAACTCACCGCAAAGCGCGGATCACGCAGATCGGTGTAGTACCTCGCCAGCACTTCCGAACGCACCATGCCCTTGTAGACGACGGTGCGACTGCTCAGGGATGCGACGTACAAATCCCGCGAGCCCTCCTGACCGAGCACCTGACGGGCTCTGGCACCAACACGGCGACGCAACCGCAGCAACAAGGATTCCAAGGCATCACCCTGGACCTGGGAGGCGATCAGCCACTGCTGAATCGATGGTGCATTAGCGCGGGCCAGCGGCCCGAGCACCGAGGGATCGACCGGCACCTCCCTCCACCCGCAGGTTTCCAACCCAAGGGCAGCAGCTTCTTCGTCACAGAAGCGACGGGCTTCCGCCTGACGAGCCGAATCCGTTGGCATGAACATCATGCCGAGGCCACTTGCCGCAGAGGCCTGGGGCCATACCTCCTTCAGATAGACCCAGGGAATGGCACACAGGATCCCCGCACCATCACCGGAATCCCCATCACCGCCGCAACCACCGCGGTGCTCCATGCAATCCAGTCCACGCAGCGCCTGCTGAAGCACCCAATGGCTGGCCTCACCGGAAAGGTGCGCCAAGAAACCCACTCCACAGGCGTCCTTCTCACCAGACACACTCGCCGGCGCAGCCGTGTCTTGATAAGGCCAAGCAGGCACTGTGTTGTGGAGGGATTCGGACATGAACGGCAACCTGGCGGACGCATGGGTCTGCAGCGACGACTTCCCCTGCAAGAACCATCTCAATTGACGATCCTAGGCAGGCGTGTTTCCTTCCCCCGCATTCCATGCTGCCAATCGCCCAGCTGCCAGCTCCGCCGCCGCTGCTGCGAGCCGCTCCAGAGCAGCGGGGCGATCGTGTGGTGATCGCAGGACAATCCCTTCAAACCACCTGGATCTGGCGAGGGGAAGGAGCTGATCAACCGGCTGAACTCTGGTTGCCACTCGAATTTCTGGAGGCCCAACTCGGCTTTCACCGCAGTGCATCCAACGGCCAGGCACAACTGGAATGGTTTGGGCGACG
>CAZJLQ010000475.1:0-1102 GCA_964546675.1 uncultured Synechococcus sp. | reverse complement strand
TGCGACGGATGTCGTGGTTGCGCACAATGCCTCGTTTGATCGCCAGTGGTTCGGTCGATCTCCGCTGCCCGAGATCCCCAATCCCTGGCTCTGCACGATGGAGGACATCCGCTGGCCATCCGAACGGCAATTGCGCAGTCGCCCCTCGGTCCGTGATCTGGCCCTGGCCTACGAAATACCTGTATGGGCAGCTCATCGAGCCTTGACCGATTGTGTCTACATCGCGGAGGTGTTCCGCCGTTGTGAGGATCTCGAGTCGCTTCTCATCGCTGGGCTGGAACCACGACGCTTGATGCGCGCCTGCGTGACCTATCACGATCGTCACTTGGCAAGGGACGCCGGTTTTCGCTGGAACGATCCCGTTAAGGGCTCCTGGACCCGACGCTTGAGTGATCGAGACATTGCCGCTCTTGACTTTGCTGTCGAGCCGATCGAGATGGGAGGGATGCCGGAATCCGGCTGAAGCAGTGGTTTGGTCGCGGCTCAAGTGTGCTCATTTGCTTCAGCTCTCCGAAGGCAGTACGAGTTTTTGAGGGATTGGGCCTGGATCAGTTCATGGTGGAACCATGGCTGCTTTCATTCACCATCGAGAACGTCCTTTGCACGCTCGTCTAAGACAGTGGCAACAGGTAAGAACATGGGCACGTTTGATCCGCGAAGCCGAAGCGCTTTGGCATGTTGATGTTCGTGCACTGCGGAGAATGGGTGCGCTTGAGTTATCGCAATTGCTTGAAGAAGTTCCCCCGATGCATCGCCATCGTGTCAATCGCTGGCTGACGTCTTATTCCGTTGCAACACGGTTGAACACGATGCCCAAGGAGACGGAGCACAAACAGCAATCGTTGCCGTGAAAACAAATTGTCGCTTAGGCATGGTTTGTAATGTTTAATTGTTGAAAATATTGTTTGATAGGTTGTTATTTGCCATCTGCAACTTGGCTTTTTAAATTTATTTTTTCATAGCGAAGAGGTGGCCATTCTCTAAGGCTTGGCGATGTCTTCAACAACCGCGCTCAAGTCTTTTACCTAGGCACAATTCTATGTTTGCTAGAACTTGTTGAAAACTTAACAAGGAGTTAAAGACACCTTCGCATGGCTTTCTT
>CAZJLQ010000474.1:0-1104 GCA_964546675.1 uncultured Synechococcus sp. | reverse complement strand
ATTCGGAGAGTGGGTGCTGGAGAAGCCTCGGTTCGGCTTCTGCCGGCCACCTTCTCAAGCCTGGCGGTGCCAATGATCCTTCTGCTGCGTCGGTCCCTGGACGAGGCCAAGACGGAACGGAGTGAGAACGCAGCGCTGATGGCCGCTGTTGTTCTGATGACCCTGCTGCCGATGGCCCGACACGGTCGCTTGGCGATGCTCGATGGAACCTTGTTGAGCTGCAGCCTTGTGCTCTGGTGGGGCTGGCTTGGCAATCGCCACGCGCTCTGGAGATCGATGCTGGCGGGCCTGGCCTGCAGCGGCATTCTGCTCCTGAAACCGCCTGCCTTGATTGGCTTTCTTCCGCTTGCGGCGGTGCTTGGCGGTCGAACCCACTGGCCGGGTGTTCGCAGCGGTGGCGCCCTGCTGATGGGTCTGTTGCCAGGCCTGGGTTGGCATCTCTGGCACTGGAGTGTTCGAGGGAACGACGCCTGGGTGATGTGGGGCGGGCAGGGCCTGGCGCGGGTCACCAGCAGCGTTGGTGACGGCCATGGCTGGTGGACACCCTGGATCGAGCTGCTGGAGGGGGGGTGGCCCTGGCTGCTGCTCCTGCCATCGGGCTTGTACTGGGCTTGGCGTCACCGGGGAAGCAGCGCAGGACGCTGGGAACTGGGCCTTCTGATCGGCACGGCGGCGATGGTCCTTCCCCTGCGCACACAACTGCCGTGGTACAGCCATTTGCTCTGGCCGCCGATCGCTCTCATCTGTGCTGAGGGGCTCACCGATCTCCTCAATCGGGGACAGCCCCGCTGGGTGAGCTGGGCATGGCAGGGGTTGGGACTCGCGCTGTTGATCCTGGTCGTCACGTTTCAGTTCACCCCAACCGCACCCGACGTTCCCCGCAATGCTTTGCTCTGCGGAGGCCTGGGGCTGAGCCTTGGAGCCCCGTTGTTGCGCAACCCCAGTGGGCGATGGCGCCAACGGGGGTTGCTGCTTCTTGTGGTGGGTTGGTGCCTGGCTCTGCTGAGCCTGTGGCACAGCAAGCTATGGCTGTGGGAGCTGAACGAAAGCTGGGATCCGCGGCCCGTCGCAACCGAGATCCGAGCGTTACCGGCAGAGGACCCG
>CAZJLQ010000473.1:0-1106 GCA_964546675.1 uncultured Synechococcus sp. | reverse complement strand
CGGTGGAGATCTCGGTCTATGAGGACCGCAGCTTCACCTTCATCACCAAGACGCCTCCGGCGTCGGTGTTGATCACCAAAGCTGCTGGAATCGAGAAAGGTTCCGGTCAGTCCGCCAAGGGCAGCGTCGGGACGATCAAGCGGGCTCAGCTCGAAGAGATCGCCAAGACCAAGCTCCCCGACCTCAACTGCACCAGCATCGAATCCGCAATGCGGATCATCGAAGGCACAGCCCGCAACATGGGCGTCGCCATCAGCGACTGACGTCGCCGCTTCACACCCAAACCCTTACCGGGGGAGACATCGCTGATGTCGTCCGCACCCCACCGCTGACATGCCAAAAATCTCCAAGCGCCTGGCCGACCTGGCCGGCAAAATCGAGGACCGTGCTTACGCTCCTCTCGAGGCGATTGCCCTGGTGAAGGACAACGCCAACGCCAAATTCGACGAAACGATGGAGGCCCACGTGCGCCTCGGCATCGATCCGAAGTACACCGATCAGCAACTGCGCACCACGGTGGCTTTGCCGAACGGCACCGGGCAGAGCGTGAGAATCGCTGTGGTGACCCGTGGCGAAAAGGTCGCCGAGGCCAAAGCTGCTGGTGCTGAACTGGCTGGTGAAGAGGAGCTGGTGGACACCATTGCCAAAGGCGAAATGAATTTCGACCTGCTGATCGCCACCCCCGACATGATGCCCAAGGTGGCCAAGCTGGGCCGGGTGCTCGGTCCCCGTGGCCTGATGCCCAATCCAAAGGCCGGCACGGTGACCACCGACCTGGCAGCTGCGATCAAGGAATTCAAAGCCGGCAAACTTGAATTCCGAGCTGACCGCACCGGAATCGTGCACGTGCGTTTCGGAAAGGCGAGCTTTGCTGCTGATGCCTTGCTGGAAAACCTCAAAACGCTTCAAGAGACGATTGACCGCAACAAGCCGAGCGGCGCAAAAGGTCGTTACTGGAAATCGCTGTACGTGACATCCACGATGGGGCCATCCGTTGAAGTCGATTATTCGGCGCTGCAGGACATGACTCAGGAAGGCTGATTCGCCTCCCATCTATAGTCCTTTACTGGCGAAAGCCACATCGGGCACGCGCCCGGCCAGAGACA
>CAZJLQ010000472.1:0-1107 GCA_964546675.1 uncultured Synechococcus sp. | reverse complement strand
ACAAAAAATCCGGGGTTGCCCCCGGATTGCACAAATTGATTAAATGTTGGAATGTTGAATTCAGTCCTTCAAAAGGGGTGTTGTTCTCTCTTTGTCTGGAACATCGACAAATTCAGATACAACGGCTCTAAACTCGTCTCCATCCATTGTCTCTTTCTCAATCAGAGAGTCGACAAGACGATCCATGACTTCACGATTGGAAGCAACGATTTTCACTGTTTCGTCATAGCAGTGTTTCACCATTGTTCTGACTTGCTCGTCAATTTGGCGGGCAATGGAATCAGAGACATCGCTTCTTGTCATAAGATCTCTCCCCAAGAAAACTTCCTGGTTTCCACCCTCGAGAGAAACCGGTCCTAGATCACTCATTCCAAAACGAGTCACCATCTGGCGGGCCATGGAGGCAACCTGCTGAATGTCACCTCCAGCACCGGTGGTAACTTCCTGATGACCGAAAACAACGTCTTCTGCAGCCCGTCCGCCCAATGCGCCCATGATCCGCGCCTTGAGTTGAGAACGAGTCACTAGCGATTGTTCCTCATCCGGAGAGAACCAGGTCAAACCTTGAGCTTGCCCGCGAGGAATCAAGGTGACCTTTTGAACAGGATCGTGATCTTTGACCAATGTGCCAATCAAGGCATGACCAACTTCGTGGTATGCGATCAAGCGCTTGCTCCGTCCGTCCGTTAGTGGACGGCCCTCCATGCCCGCAATGATTCTGTCGACAGCATCATCAATTTCACTCAGACCAATGGCATCCTTGCGGCGTCTCGCCGTCAGGATGGCTGCCTCGTTCATCAAGTTGGCAAGATCGGCACCGGTGAAACCAGGTGTCCGTCGCGCAATGCTCTCGAGTGAAAGCTCGGACTCAAGTTTTTTGTTTCTGCAATGCACCTCAAGAATGGAAAGGCGACCTTTAATGTCGGGCGCATCCACAGTTACTTGACGATCGAAACGGCCGGGGCGCATCAATGCTGAGTCGAGAACATCAGGGCGGTTGGTTGCCGCAATAATGATGATCCCGCTATTTCCCTCGAAACCGTCCATTTCAGTGAGCAGCTGATTCAACGTCTGCTCGCGTTCGTCGTTACCGCCTCCGATGCCAGC
>CAZJLQ010000471.1:0-1108 GCA_964546675.1 uncultured Synechococcus sp. | reverse complement strand
AAAAACCGTACATCGACACTGTCACGAATATTGCCGTTATGTTTAAATCATTTATCTCGATTCCATCTTCTAAAGTCCATAACCTTCCATCTGCTGCCGTATAACCCACTCAGTTGCAGCTTTCTGGGAGTGCCAGGCTTGTAGTAACTGCTTGGCGAGCAGCTGCAGCTGTTCAGGATCTGCAGTGGAATCAATGACGCGACTGATTCTCTCCATCTCGAATTGTTGAGCGATTGTCATCGCAATGCCTTCACCCATAAAAGCTCCGGAATTTATGCTTTTATCGCCGAAAAAAGACACGAAAAGCGTCACCATTGCAACCCATTCACGCCAATGTCAGTCAATTCAGATCGAAATAAGATTTCGAAATCTTGCGTAACAGGCCTGAAGACCATGACCGAGCGAAAGGCCCTTTAAAAAGGAGCTGGGATTCGTTGCACTTGATGCATTACAGCTGGGAAGAACATCAAAATCTTGCAAAAGCCGTTGCTGAATCGTCCAACAGCAATCTGGGAACCGCACTCGCCTTGATGGGCGTGGGCTGCCTAATTCTCAGCCGGGATCTTTTGAGCAACTCCCGAAAATCAACACAGGATCTCGAAAGGACATCAGAAATCAACCAAAATCGACGAGACAATCGAACCCTTTGATTCAAAAAAGTTCAAGCCGTTACAGCTCAGACGGCCAGCAGACCTAAAAGGAAATATTAAGAGAAAATGATTTGTTGCCTTCCTGACAAAAACGACTTCGCCAATCGACCAAATTGATAGCACCAATTCAAGCAAAATCAATGCAGGAATGTTTGTATCAGAACAATACAGATCGAATGGTTGTCCTTAAATGTATCGGGCCGAACGAATTTTATCGAGAAAAGGTTGTTATGCCCACAGAAAGCTTTTGGTTCGAAGCGCCGATCGATGCCCGTCTTGAAATCTGGCAAATGTCACTTCAGGGGCAAATGCTGCATTTACGGGCCGATGTCTCTGACTACGCCATTGATCCCCCAAAGGATGCTCAAGCTTCGACTGGGCTGACCAACAGCAAAACAGCGATCATGAACTGCCCACCATCAGCAACCCATCCCAAAGCATCCTGAAGTGATGGCGCC
>CAZJLQ010000470.1:0-1116 GCA_964546675.1 uncultured Synechococcus sp. | reverse complement strand
TCAGACCCGCTCCCGCCACCGGATTGTTTTGGTGGTTCGAGGCTCGGTTCCTCGACATCGATGTCAACCGCGACCAGGGGTGGCTGGTTGGCGCGAAAGGCATCTTTGGCAAAAACCTTGTCCATCACCTGCTCGGCCCGCAGGTTCCAGTAGGCGCTTGAGGTGGGAACCCGTGAAACCAAGGTCGGCGTGGATGGGCACCAACGCTATCGAGCTTCGCTGGGCAGGGCGAGGGGTAGAACCGCCGGCCTGTGGGTTGGGCATGGATGCATGGTGTTCGCCCTGAGCATCCGACGTGTTCCTTAGGCCGTGTTCCTTAGGCCCGCTGCGATGGCGCGGGGGCCTTTGTTGGTGTTGGGTTTGATTTGTATCGCTGCTGCAGTTCAAGCCACATCAGCAAGGCCGTGATGTCGGCTTTGCTCACCCCTGGGACGCGCGACGCCTGGCCGAGAGTGGTGGGTTGGATCTGCGACAGCTTCTCGCGGGCCTCGCGGGACAAAGTGTTGATTGATGCGTAGTTCAGGGATGCGGGCAGCTTCCGCTGGCTCTGCCGTTTGACCTGGTCGATCTGCTGTTGCTGTCGCTGCAGGTAGCCGCTGTACTTGATATCGATCTCGGCTCCCTCCCGGACCGGCAAGGGCAGGTTGCCGTCTGAGAGGCCATGGCGGACCAGATCAGCGGCATGCATCCCAGGTCGTCGCAGCAGATCGGCAAGCGTGATCGATCCCTTGATCACAGCGCCGGTTTCCTCTTCGATCGCCGGTGCGGCTGGGTCGCTCACTTTGAGCCGCTGACACTCCAATCGTTCCTTTTCGGTTTGCATCGCTTGGAGTTTGTCTTCGAACAATGTCCAGCGGCGGTCGTCGATCAGGCCGAGCTCTCGGCCCAGGGGCGTGAGCCGTCGGTCGGCGTTGTCACCGCGCAGAATCAAGCGGTATTCACTTCGGCTGGTGAGCACCCGATAGGGCTCATGGAGGTCTCGGCTCACCAGGTCGTCGATCATCGTGCCGATGTAGCTGCCTTCGCGGGGGAAATGCACCGGCTCCTGGCCGCCGATCAGTCGGGCGGCGTTGACACCAGCCACCAACCCCTGGGCGGCTGCTTCTTCATAGCCCG
>CAZJLQ010000469.1:0-1123 GCA_964546675.1 uncultured Synechococcus sp. | reverse complement strand
TAGTAACCACGACAATGGCTGCACACATGTCAGGATTTGGAGGCAAATGAAGCGACGACACGTTCTCGGATGCAAAAAAAGAAAAAACGTCTGGACACAACCAGCCACGGCCAAACAAACAGATCACAACAACATCCAATCAAACAAATTCGCCCAGTAATGTACAGTTTCATGCTTCTGAGCGAACGAAAAGATCAAATCAATGAAAAATTCACTAAGGAGTATATTCGTAAAATAGATCGAGAAAGAGTTATTCATGTAGATCAAACACGCGGAATCTGCTTGGCCTGAAAATTCCAATTGCTTTCATCTTCAAGCCACAGCTCCCACACGTAAAAATGGCCTCCAGAGACCATGAGTTTCCCCCCAAAACCGGCTGGGGATGCTTGATAGACGTCCATCACATCAGCAGCTGGGGCTCCGTCACGCGTAAAAACAGAAACGACTTTGACGCCTAGCCTTTGCGATAGATCCTTCTTAAAATCGTCTATTGTCATCAAAAATAGAACATGTATCTTCTATTTTAATACAAGCTAAACAACCAGAAGAAAACACCAACAATGCGAATGCCGATAACAAAAAAATTCGAAAATCAACGAATATGACCGGCAAATCACTCAAACCAATGACAAGCAAACACAGAACTACGAATATTTAATCGAAAGAAAGAAACCGAAGAAGAACGGTTGCAAAAGACATTGACCTAAGCAATAGCAACCAAGAGGATTTATCAAGAATGTTAGACAGACTTGGATGTCGTTGATACTGTTTTAAATACAAGGCACAAATAAGTGCTCCTTGGCACATCATTGACCAGCACACCGGTGCCACAGAAGAGTAGGAACTGCAAACAACCGATGACGTTTCGTGTTCAATGCTTTGAAACAGAGCAGCAACGGTGGCACACGGAAGCTGAGATCGAGCGAGAGCTACCCGCCTATGCGTTAGCAAGAAGCAAATCACTTGGACGGGGCGTGCTGTGTCGCCTTGTCTCACCAGATGGTGGGGTGGTAAGTCAGGTGAATCCACTGATCGATCATCCAACACTGCACTAAGGCAATCAAACAAACATGGTCTCCACCAATCAATGGTTCAATGACAAAGCAATAGGTCCAAAGCAATA
>CAZJLQ010000468.1:0-1130 GCA_964546675.1 uncultured Synechococcus sp. | reverse complement strand
GGGGGCGAAGCGATGGACAAGGATCCCCCAGCACGCAATTGCCCATTTCATAAAAAACCAACTTTCCAACAAAATTCTCAGATCAAATCAAGACTGAGCCTGTAAAACCAGCACCAAGCAGAGCCATACCACCCAAAAACAAGGCTGATGGCATGACTTCAATGCCCTTTACAAGATCAGAAATCTTTTATTGTCAGAAATCTTTCATTGATGGAAGTTTTCCAGTCGCTTTCTGCTTAAAGCGATAGGGTTCGAAAAAGCAGGGAAACCCCCTCAAAAAAACGCACTTTCCACGTCAAATGGCATATTTGATTAATGGTTCAGATTTCCTTGTTCGCACGTCAAACAAGGGATTCACCGATTACGTGTCCAAGTTCGGGCTCATTCAAAACAAGGGTGCAGACCACAACGAGTCGAGCACCAAAAACGTTTCTTGGATTGATGGCACCAACAAGAATGACTGGATCACCGCCCCCGCTGAAAGCACACGAAAATGGGTGCTGAAAGCCTATGAAGGGAACGACTTCATTCAGGGAACCGACAAGAACGCGAATTGGTTGTTTGGACAGGATGGTGACGACTTTTTACACGGTTCAAGTCAATTCAAGGATTACCTGAACGGAGGCTCTGGCGATGACACAATGTTTGGCTATGGAGGCAACGACAAATTGATCGGGGATATCGGCGATGATCGAATCTTTGGCGGCCCAGGCCATGACCGGATCAGTGGAGGGGAAGGCGATGACAACCTTCAAGGTGGAGACGGCAACGATCTACTCCTAGCTGGGCATGGATCGAACATGTATTTCGGCGATGCAGGCGCTGATCGCTTTGGCCTGATGAAACGACATGACCAGAATATAATTGGCGATTTCGACCCAAAAGAAGGCGATCAACTACTGATTCGTCAAAAACATTTCAACAGCGTTGAAATTTCATTGGCCGGTAGAGGCACCAACGGAGAGGCACAATTCTGGCTGCAATCAAAACAAGGACTCACCGGCATCCAAGCACAAACCAATACGACCACTGATGACATCATGGGGGCGATCAAACTGCTCTGAAGCACAAAAAGAGCACGCAATCAAACCAACTCCAGGCTTCATTGCACAATTGAGCGATAAAGATTC
>CAZJLQ010000467.1:0-1137 GCA_964546675.1 uncultured Synechococcus sp. | reverse complement strand
CTCACAATTGGAACAGTGAGCTGCCATCTCAGGATTCACAAAGCGTTCGCCGTCTTCAATTTGATGACAACGCTAATCCTGAAGGTCTGGGAACTTGAGCCCACAGACATCAGATCCAGCGAGGCAGACTCCCCTTTTGGGAGATCAATCCCTTCAGACCCGGCGTTGCAGCGAATTGTTCAAAGGTCAAAAGTCCTTACAGCGACAGCTGTGGCCGCGAAACCGTTGGGCTGACCTGCATGCATTGCTCTAACAAAGAATGATCGAGCCGGGCTGCTGTTGCTGGTGTCGTCGCGATGCCTTTCGACGATCACTGAAACAACGAGGCCTGCGAAGAGGACCAAGCAAACACGTTCAAGGCGCTGCTGATTCTGCTGATCAATGTGCAGCCAGGCTGGCTTGAATGGGGTTAAAGCAAGAAGTCCAGCACTCCATGAAGCCATTTCCTCTCGAAATGATATACAGTGGGGAAGACTTAAAGGCCGAATTAGAGGAGAGGAAGCCAATAAGTCTGTCAACTGACAAGCACCAACGATCCGATGACTTACGAACAGACTTCAGCCGACCACTTAACACAGGCAGCTGAATACTATGGACAAGCCAAGGCACAGGCCGAGAAAAATGGCGATTACAACCTTGCTGGAGCACTGATCCTGAAAGCATTGCGAGAGGAACGACTTGCAAAAAGCACTGGCCCTCAAGTGATGGAGGTCATCAAAAAGAATTGGACAAGAAGCTGAACAAGCCGAAGGGACTTATCGACACCATAATTGAAAATAATCACCACGAATCCATAATCTCGAAACAGTTACCAATAAACTCTAAAGAGTAAGCGAATTGCTATACTTAGCAATTAAATCCGCCTCATGGAAGTTCCCCTACTTTGTTTTTTAACTCTGTGCGAGTGATCTTATGAGACCAACCCCCATCAGGAAGGCGAATAGATTGTGATCGCGCCATCCTGTCGCCAAGCCTTCTGCTCACGATGACGAGACCAAATCACTAGAAACACGAAAAAGAGAATCCATACCTCAAGATTTACGATTCCACGTCAACAATGAAAACCCAATAATCACACGCTGCTCAAGGATACCTTCCCTTGCCGAAAACAGTACATATTTATGGTCCTTGTTCATT
>CAZJLQ010000466.1:0-1143 GCA_964546675.1 uncultured Synechococcus sp. | reverse complement strand
TGGCGTGATTTTCCACGTCTCTTCAACAGCCTTCAACAGCTTCATCAAGGCTGTTTGGCTTTTTTGAGATTATTTCATAAATCAATGACAAAACTTGTCTTATCGATGAATTAACCACCCTGTCTTCTCCCTTCCACTGCGTTTGTGTGGTCCCATTGGCGAACCAATGCAGTGATGGCTGTGATCATGTCGCAGCCGAGATCACCAAGCACGTCGAGTGCCAGTTGTTGACCCTCTGCAGCGATTTCGGCACACAGCCTAGGATTTCGTTGGCACCATTCCAGTTGTTCTGGAAGATCGCTCAGGTCATGGGCGACGGGTACGAGATGCTGCCAGGGCTTGAGACGGTGATGAAACCATTGGCCTCGGTGGCTGTTGATGCGGATCACACAGCTGCCACTGAGCAATTTCCAGAGCAACCCCCAGGAATTCACATTTCCGTCAAGATCCAACAGCCAGCGATAATGAGCCATTGCAAGAGGATCGATTCTTTTCGTCAAGAGGGCCTTCCGTCGAAGATAATCCCTGATTTCATTTGCATCTTTTTCACTTTTGCATTGCACAATTTGTGTAAAAGATGCGTCTAGATGATGGGGGAAGTGGCGACTCATCTCACACAGTTGATAGCGACGACTTTGGGGCAATGAGTTGAGTTGAATAGTCTTTGCATCAGTGCTTGATCCACGCCACAACGCCAAAGGTTTGCGTTGCAGCCAGGGTGGGGGAGGATCAGCCATCAGCTGTTGACGGAAACCAAGAAATCCATGGCTGCCAAGACAATAAGGGTCTGGTATGACAGCGTCACTGGGTTTGCAGTGCATTACATCGGCATCGATTTTTAAACCAAGTCCTCGGGGCTCTTCATCATGAAATTGAATTTGAACGGATCCACTAGCGGCCCTTCTGCGTAGTAAATCGACAGCTAGAAGGCCAACATTGAGAAGTGGTTTTAATCGTCCTTCCATCTGAAGGCCAATGTTTGGAATGATGCATTGTGTTGAATCGTCTTGATTCCAGATAACCCTTATATGATCGATATATTTGTCGGGTCTGACTAGTGCAGACCGTGGATCTTCCCAGAGCGTTTTAATGTAATTAATTGAATTTAGCCCTTTGTACTCCAGAAGCCAGCTCGAACCTGTT
>CAZJLQ010000465.1:0-1147 GCA_964546675.1 uncultured Synechococcus sp. | reverse complement strand
AGCTCAACCGCTGCGATGCGAACGCTTGATTCATCAAGAAAGGATTCAATCCTTTCGATTGCCTGGCGATCGAGATAGCGACCGAGCTGGTCATAACGACCAATTAACCCGGTGATGGCATCACGCATTCCCTGGGGTCTCCAGACAGTCCCTAGGCGGAAGGTAACACTGCTGTTCAAGACACAAACGACAGCACCATGAAGTTGCTGCGAAGTTGACAGAAACGGTTACGCATCGCGCCTTTATGCCGGGGTCTGAAGAACCTGCAGACAGGAGGGTGCCCCTTGATACAAAATGGGGTGTGGGGCATCTTTACGGTCCCCCTTAACACTCCACAGGGCAAAACGTCTCCCAATGTCGAAAACACCCCAGGACGTTCTGCGTCAGATCAAAGATGACGGCATTGAGCTCGTCGATCTCAAATTCACTGACCTGCACGGCAAATGGCAGCACCTGACCGTATGCACGGACCTGATTGAAGAAGAGTCGTTCACAGAAGGGCTTGCATTCGATGGCTCTTCCATCCGTGGGTGGAAAGGTATCCAGGCGTCCGACATGGCAATGGTGCCTGATGCGAGTACCGCCTGGGTTGATCCGTTTTACCGCCATAAAACCCTGAGCCTGATTTGTTCGATTCAAGAACCTCGAACAAGTCAGCCCTACGACCGTTGCCCACGCGCACTCGCTCAGCGGGCCCTCGATTATTTGAGAGGCAGCGGGATTGCCGATCAGGCTTTTTTCGGTCCTGAACCGGAGTTCTTCCTGTTCGATGACGTCCGTTACAACTCCAGTGAAGGTGGCGCCTTCTACAGCGTTGACACGATCGAAGCCCCCTGGAACAGCGGTCGAATCGAAGAAGGCGGAAACCTGGCCTACAAGATTCAGTTGAAAGAGGGATATTTCCCTGTCGCCCCGAACGACACCGCCCAGGACATCCGTTCGGAGATGCTGCTGATGATGGGTCAGCTTGGTATCCCCATCGAGAAGCACCATCACGAGGTGGCCGGCCCCGGACAACACGAACTGGGCATGAAGTTCGCCGAGTTGATCCAGGCGGCGGACAACGTGATGATCTACAAATACATCGTGCGGAATGTCGCCAAGAAGTACGGCAAAACGGCCACATTCATGCCCAAGCCTGTCTTCA
>CAZJLQ010000464.1:0-1152 GCA_964546675.1 uncultured Synechococcus sp. | reverse complement strand
CAGGTGGGGATAATTACCCCAATGTTATCGATGGGGATAACAACAGCGGCGATGACAGCCTGACAGGCAACAGTGGCAATGACACCATTAACGGTGGCCCTGGAAACGACACCATCCGAGGGAAGAATGGACACGACTCAATTGATGGTGGAGATGGAGATGACTTTATAGAAGGAGGAGCAGGATCAAAACACAATGACTATGACATCATCAATGGTGGGAATGGGAACGACACCATTTATGGACACACAAGCACCGACATTCAGGGCGGTAAAACCGCTGATGCCATTAAAGGCGAAGCCGGCAATGATCTAATCGTTGCCGACCGAAAAAACGACACCCTTGTCGGCGGAATTGGAGATGACTCCATTCGAGGCAATTGGGGAGATGACAAGATCTGGGGAGATGACAAACATCAAGATAACGGTGTTTTAGATGGCAATGACACTCTTCTTGGTGGTAGTCAGAGCGACACAATTTATGGTGGCGGAGGACAAGACTCCATCAGTGGAGGGTCGGGAAACGACAACCTTGTAGGCGATAGCGGAAACGACACCATTGATGGTGGCGCTGACACTGATATTGCTCACTTCAATGGTAATCGAGGTGATTACACAATCACCTATTCCAACCCATCAGGCGCTCTAAATAGCAACTCAATTACTGTTAACGGCCCTGACGGCATTGATACTATTTCCAACGTCGAGACACTTCGTTTTGACGATCAAGATGTTGTTAGCGTCGATCGCGACAATGGTCTCACTGCCTGGTCCACTCTCAGCGGTACTCCCACCCTTGCGATCTCTGGTTCCGGTACAGAGACGACCTCACTTCAGAGCAACGAAGCTGCAACGCTCGGATCATCACTTGCAGAAGGCAAGCGACTCATCATTCCAGAAAGCTGGGTTGAGAATCAATTATTTCCAACAATCAGCACGAACCATAATAAGTTTTTAATAGGTATTCCAAAAGAAAGTGGAGTAGGTGATCCCAGTACTAACGCAAACTGGTCTGAAGTCGATTTGCATCGTGATTTTGATGCAGTCATTCGAATTGCCAAGGTAAGTGGCAAATATCAATTTTATGTTGGACGTGGCGACAACCGATCCACGGTTCAACCTTGGGGTGATGGCACAACGTTTGCTGACGCAG
>CAZJLQ010000463.1:0-1155 GCA_964546675.1 uncultured Synechococcus sp. | reverse complement strand
ATGGCTTGGCTGACGTGGAAAAGCGTTATCGCCAGCGTTACCTGGATCTGATCGTTTCGCCGCAGTCGCGTGAGACCTTTCGCCGTCGCGCTCTGTTGGTGAGTGGCATCCGACGCTGGCTGGATGAGCGCCAGTTCCTGGAGATTGAAACCCCGGTGCTGCAGTCGGAAGCCGGTGGGGCAGACGCCAGGCCGTTCATCACGCACCACAACACCCTCGACTTACCGCTCTATTTGCGGATTGCCACGGAGCTGCACCTCAAGCGGCTGGTGGTTGGAGGCTTTGAGCGGGTTTACGAACTTGGCCGTATCTTTCGCAACGAAGGCGTCAGCACCCGTCACAATCCTGAGTTCACGTCGGTTGAGGTGTATCAGGCCTACGCCGATTACATCGACATGATGGATCTGACGGAGACGATGATCGCCTCCGTCTGCGAGCAGGTGTGCGGAGCAACTCGCATCACTTATCAGGACACGGACATCGATCTCACCCCTCCATGGCGACGGGCGACGATGCATGAGCTGGTGCAGGAAGCCACAGGACTCGATTTTCAGCAGTTCGGCAGTCGGGATGAGGCGGCTGCGGCGATGCGGCAAGCCGGCCTTGAGGTGCCTGATGCCGCTGACAGCCTCGGCCGGCTGCTGAATGAAGCGTTCGAACAGAAGGTGGAGGCGTCGCTGATACAACCGACATTTGTGCTCGACTACCCGATCGAGATCTCCCCTTTGGCGCGCAAGCACAGGAGCAAGCCCGGGCTTGTGGAGCGCTTTGAGTTGTTCATTGTGGGCCGTGAAACGGCCAATGCCTTCAGTGAGTTGATCGATCCGGTCGATCAGCGGGAACGGCTGGAAGCCCAGCAAGCGCGGAAGGCTGCCGGAGATCTGGAAGCCCAGGGACTTGATGAGGATTTCGTCAATGCGCTGGAAGTGGGCATGCCACCGACGGGCGGGCTGGGAATCGGGATCGATCGGCTGGTGATGTTGCTCACCGACAGTCCGTCAATCCGCGATGTGATCGCGTTTCCGCTGCTTCGTCCAGAGTCACGCGGAGAGGATGCCCCTTCAGTGGGATAATGAACGCAGTGGCATGGTCCAAACCTCATGAGTGGTGAGCGCGTAGGGTTTCGCTTCAAGCACGCTGACGCCGTGGTCAAGC
>CAZJLQ010000462.1:0-1157 GCA_964546675.1 uncultured Synechococcus sp. | reverse complement strand
GCACTGGCCCTTGCCCGTGAACGGCTTCGGCGCTCAGGGGCAGCAGACCAAGTGGCGTCCTTGCGACAGGAGCAGCGAAGCCTGTTGGATCTGAAGGATGAAGGCCCTTTTGATTACATCAATTCAGTTGGTGTCCTGCATCACCTTGATCAACCACAGGCGGGTCTTCGTGCCCTAGCGGATCTCATGGCAGCGGATGGGCTGCTTCATCTGTTTCTTTATGCGGATGCCGGTCGCTGGGAAATCCACCGCACACAAAGAGCTCTTTCCTTGCTGGGTGCCGGATCAGGGGCCGATGGTCTGAAACTTGGCCGTGATCTGTTCGCATCCCTGCCAGAAGCCAATCGCCTGCGGAGGAATCACGAGCAGCGCTGGGCGGTTGACTGCGCTGCTGATGCCAATTTTGCGGACATGTATCTGCATCCGCAGGAAACGAGCTACAGCCTCGATCGCTTGTTCGCCTTCATCGATTCCGTTGGATTGCAATTCGCCGGTTTCTCGAATCCTCAGCTCTGGGATCCAGCTCGACTGCTGAGCGGTGACCTTCTCGAGAGAGCCAACGACCTGACCCCTCGAGAGCAGTGGTCACTCGTGGAGCAACTTGACCCAGACATCAGTCATTTCGAGTTCTTCCTTTCACGAAGTCCCATCACCCCGCGCATCTGGAACGACGACATGCTGAGGAGCGCCAGGGCGATGCGCCAGCCCTGTCTCTGGGGTGAGCCGGATCCGGTACTTGGGCGTGACATGGAGCCGATCGCACTTTGCTCTGACGCCAAGGACCTGCTTCGTCGCATTGCAGAACAGCCCGACAGGCCCCTGGGCGAACTGGCGCCAGTTGCATTGATTCGCGATCTCGTCCAACGCCAGATACTGCTGCTTGTGCCCTGAGTCCCAGAGACGCGTGATAGATTCCGCGCGCCATTTCAGGCAGTGCTTGGAAGATTTCTACCGTCTTCAGCGCCGTCTGCTGCTGGCCACCGTCCTGGTGACTCTTGTCGCGGTTCCGATCGTGGCTCTCACCATGGATCTATCGGTGGCGAGCAGTGTGCTCGTGGGTGCATGCGCCGGACTCTTGTACGTGCGTCTGCTTGCCAGGAGCGTGGCCCGGCTCAGTGACCAGTCCCGTGGACTGGGGCGTTTTCAGCTCATCGTTC
>CAZJLQ010000461.1:0-1162 GCA_964546675.1 uncultured Synechococcus sp. | reverse complement strand
AGCCCCCCATGGCTCCGGTATAAAGGCGGATCAGATTTTTCGCGAAGGAGAGGCCACTGCCACTCAACATCCCCTCTCCCGTTCCATACATCGTGTAAGCACCCAAGATCACAAACAGCACGGCTGTGATCAGTGAAATCAGGTAACCGACGTTGAAGTCAGCCTCGGCTTCCGCCAATGAAGCGGTGTGTTGGGTGTCGCGGGCACGCGAAAACATCCAGAGGGATGGCCAGACGCACAGTTCAATCGGTCCTGGCATCCACCCCATCAGCGGGATCAAAAACGCAAGGTTGGCGATGGTCCATGGGCTTGGATCGCTGCTGATCCAGCTCGATGCCACATCACCAACGGGACCGCGCACCAGCAACGTTGCAGCCGCCACAGCCGTCAGCAGGGTCAACAATGCGACCAATACTTTCGAGAGTCGATCCAGCAGCCTGTAGTGGCCAAGCAACAACACCAGCCCGCTCACCACAAGCACGGCGATCGCCAGTCCGTATGAGCTGAGCCCTGAGAACAGGGGCACGTTGGTGAGCAAGTCACCCGCCACGAAGCTGACCGCAGCAATCGTGATCGTGCCGGTTGCAAGGGTGACCAGCAGGTAGATCGCCGGATAGGCCGGATTCCGGCGCTGAAACCCTTCCAGCAGCGACAACCCTGTCACGGCTGTGAAACGACTGCCCACCCGCAGGAAGGGATATTTCAAACAATTGGTCAGAACAATCAGACCGACCAGGGCAAAGCCGAAACGTGCCCCGGCTGTCGTCGAAGACATCAGGTGCGAGCCACCAATACAGGCCGCTGCGAACAAAATTCCGGGGCCGATGCTCTTGCGCAAGGCAACGACGCCTGAACCGGCCGCTTCCATGGCCATGGGATCTCCCAAGATCAATCCATCCTGCAGGGACAGCGACCCGGAAAGTCTTCGTACAGTCAACGCCGAAGCAGGCTGATTCCATGGTTGTTGCCCCCGCTGTCGAGTCCCGCCTGAGCTTGCAGAGCGAGGCGATTGCCACAGACACGACCACCATCCGTTCTCTGGATTGGGATCGCAGTCGCTTCGACATCGAATTCGGCCTGCGGAACGGCACCACCTACAACGCCTTTCTCATTCGGGGTGAGCGCACCGCCCTGATCGACACCAGCCACGCCAAGTTTCGGG
>CAZJLQ010000460.1:0-1179 GCA_964546675.1 uncultured Synechococcus sp. | reverse complement strand
TTTGGGGAGGGGGGAGCCAATGGCGGGTGGTCTCCCAGGTGAGCCACGGGCAAACGGCGCTGGCGCCGTAGCCGATCAGGCATGCCAGATGGTGGGTGCTCCAGCACTGGGCCGTGTCCACCACCAGAGAACAGTGCAGCCTCAGTTTCTGACGGAGCAGGTGGTGGTGCACCGCACCAACGGACAGCAGCGCAGGCATCGCCACCGTGGTGGCCGTGAGTTCAGCCGCCTCGCCGGACGCACCGACCCGATCGGACAGCACCAGCACCTGAGCTCCGCCGCGGACCGCCTGCTCCGCCGCTTCACACAAGGCCCGTAGCGCTGCCTCCAAACCACCGGCGCAGGCCTCAACCGAAACCTGGGTGGAGAGCGACTGCACCGGCAGGCCCTGCTCAGAGATGGAGGCCAGCTCGGCTTCGTTCAGCACCGGGCTGTCGAGATGAATCACCGATGCCGCTTCCGCCTGAGGCTTGAGTGCAGGGCGACGCTCACCCAGATGCATCTCGAGGCTCATCACGAGCTTCTCCCGCAGCGGGTCGATCGGCGGGTTGGTGACCTGGGCGAAGCGTTGTTTGAAGTAGTCGTAGAGGAGGTGGGGCTTGTTGGAGAGCACCGCAAGCGGGATGTCGTCCCCCATGCAGAAGGTTGGCTCCTTCCCCAAACCGGCCATGTCACCGATCACCAGGTCGTGGTCTTCCGCTGTGAAACCCATGGCGGTTTGCAAGCGCAGCAGATCCAGCTCGCCGATCTGACGCTCCTGAACCCAGGGCTTCGAATCCAGGCTGCGGCGGTGCTGCTTCAGCCAGTCGCCATACGGGAAACGGTGGGCCGCATCCTCCTTAACGGCCCAGTTATCGAGGAGCAGCCCGCGTTCCAAATCCACGGCCATCATCTGGCCAGGGCCAAGTCTGCCTTTCTGCAGAACGGTTTTGCCGCTGAGATCCACAACACCGGTTTCCGATCCCATGATCACAAAACCGTCTTCGGTTGTGCACCAGCGGGCCGGGCGAAGACCGTTGCGGTCGAGGGTGGCGCCCACCCGTTTGCCATCGGCAAACACCAGCAACGCCGGGCCATCCCACGGCTCCTGGATGCCCGCATTGAACTCATACATCGCCGTCACGTCTGGGCGGCTGTCGAGATCAGGCTGGTTACGGAACGCCTCCGGCACCAGCGTGA
>CAZJLQ010000459.1:0-1181 GCA_964546675.1 uncultured Synechococcus sp. | reverse complement strand
AAGAGGATCGCTCGCTATCGGGTCGGCACCGTTGCCAATCGCCAGAAAGCAGTGTGGGCAAGAACCCAACTCTGTACCGCCGCGGGCTAGTGGTGGTGTGAGGGTCGACGCACCTGCTCAACCTGATCGTGAGGCCTTCTCTATGGAGAAGATCGGGGAGCGAGCCAGGGAAAACGCACGGGAGATCCTTGAATTGCTCGAGGTTTGTTGTGCAACTGTGAAAGACTATGGATATCTAGCCTTGGCTCTCAGCTCAGTGCAATTCGGAGGTTCATCTGAACCCCAGCATTGATTGTTTAGAACGATCCATGGCGCTGCAAAACTGAATGTGATCACTGGCCGGGTCGTAGAGGCTGTAATTGGCCCCAGATCCCACACCGATCACGCTGCGTCTTGGTACTGGCTGTTCGTGCAACTGTTCACCAGCGTGATCTTTCACTCGTGATCGAATCTGCCCTCCCGTGAGTTGCAGTCGGAACTGACGACCACTGCGCGCCGTGAACAGTCGGTTGACATCCAGTCGAGTGAGTCGGTCGAGAAGGATCAACGGTGAGGTGGTTTCATCCAGTTCATCGCCCACATCTGCTGAGCTGCCGTGGATCAGGCCGCAGTCCAGTTCAATCAAGCCAAATTGCAGCGAAGCCAGCCAGTTGAGGTGTTCTGTGCTCACTGCTTGCAACAACCGCTGAACCTCAGAGTCATGGGACTGACGATGTAATTCTTCGGCTTTGGCTTCTCCGCGGTAGCCATGCAGCGATAACAGTTGCTCTTCCTGCCACCCGTAAATGCAATGGGGTTGGAGATCTCTGCGCTTGGGTTGGCGTAAGCGCTTCAACAGTGCATCACACTCGGGATGCGGGCCGATCATGTCGCCCAGTACAAACAAATGCGCTGTTCCGCGCTGCTTCTGCAGATCGGCCTGGATCTGCTCATACAGATCGAGGTCTCCACGAAGACCACTGACGAGTGCCCAGCGTTCCATCAGCGCTCACACACGTGGCTGGCGTCTTCCGCACGCTCGGCGTACTCGAAGCCGTGGCTCAGGCGCCAGGCGAAAACCTCGGGTAGACCAGCTTCAACGATGGCTCGGCAGGTTTTGGCTACGTCGTATTCCACTTCTCGGACAGTGACCTCGCCGCTGTCGTCGTGATGGACCACATACGTTGCTTTGGTTGAACCAT
>CAZJLQ010000458.1:0-1186 GCA_964546675.1 uncultured Synechococcus sp. | reverse complement strand
TAGTCCGAGACGCCGTTGATGTTCAGGTCAGCGGCGTTGGCCGCTACGGGAGCCAACACCGCGTTGAGCGTTGCCGCCAATCCGACAAGTCGGGGGTAAACCCACGCCACTCGCAACAACAGATCACATCGATCGGAATTTAATGATTTTCTGACATGTGGAGCCTTTGACGGGTTGAGTGTGCGCTCTGCACGTTGTTTTGGCGCAAGGCGCACGTTGTTGCAGTCCAGAGGCTTCATTCTGAAGTGATTTTTGCTTGGATTTGAGGCCAAAGATGCTGTTCGCTTGTTGCTATTGAGAATGACTTGCATTTCTGCACGCCTGCCATTACTGTTGCAAGCAATTCTCAATTTCATTAGCCGGTGACCGTGTCCGCCTACCGATTTCTGCCGGATGACCCGGTTGCGCCGATGGCGATGCCGAGGCTCCAGACCGTTCTTCTGGACCCTGCTGGTCGTGGACAAGCCACAGTTCTCGAAGTGATGGAGGGTGTTTGTCGCGTCTATTGCCCCTGCGAAGAGACAGAGGGAATGACCCTGGCGTTTCTTCAGTCGGGAGATCGGTTGCGGACCGACCGGCTCTGCAGCGATGGAGCCTGCGTTGAGGCCTTGACGGCTTTGAAATTCCGTCGTGATGCCGTTGGAGAGGAAGAGCGGGGAGTGGATGCGGTGAATGAATGGACTCTGCAACTGCTCAGAGTTCGTCACCTCGGTCAGGCTGAACAGCGTTTGCATGCACTGCTGGCTTTGCTTGTGAACAGGCTGGGTCTTCGCTGCAGTGACGCCTTCCAATTGCCATTTCGGTTAACTCATGATCGTTTTGGTGAGTTGATTGGGGCAACGCGTGTCACCACAACCAGGCTGCTTTCGAAATGGAGGCAAGCTGAGTTACTCGACATGAGTGGTGGGGATCTTGTGATGCGTTTCTCTCCAGAATTGATTGAAAGCTCACCGCTTAGCTTTTGAATGAGGTTCCAAGATGGCTGACAGTGTTCTTGGGAGTCTTTGTCGAGAAGCCGAGTGCATCTGGCGAAGGTTGCTCGACATTCGTCGAGCACAGCAACGATGCTGCAACATCCAGCTTGTTCAACGTCTTCAGACAGAATTTGACTCTCTCTTATTGCGGAGTTATGAAATTCAAAAGATATCTCGATTGCTCAAAAAACAAGATAAAATTCAGTGCTTGA
>CAZJLQ010000457.1:0-1205 GCA_964546675.1 uncultured Synechococcus sp. | reverse complement strand
AGCACGCCGCCAGCGTTCATCCTGAGCCAGGATCAAACTCTCCGTTGTAGTTCATATCCTCTTGCAACTTGAACAATCTCTCGCTCAAATTACTCAACATGAATTGCCTCACCCACATCTCAGTTCAACACTGATTGCAGTTGATGCCTCCTTCTCGCTGACACAAAAAGGGTTCTTAAGAGTGCACATTCAGATCTCTCTTCTGTGACTTTCCAGGATCTCAGATCCGGTTGTTGCTCCATCATTCGCACACCGACAACAACAAAGCTCGTGAAAACTTTGCCGTTGCAGCGAATAACTTCGACGCAACGAAATTTTTTGACGGGACCTCACACCTTTATCGCTTCTTCATTCAGACTTAAAATTCACATCCAATCAAACTTTCGTTTGATCAAACATCAACTCAAGACCAAACGCGATAAAAGCGTCAGTTCCTAAACTTTTCAATTGTCCAGGTGCGATCAGCTCCTCTCACTTCTCCCTCTCAGGAGTCGTGCTGGCTGATCAACGCGGCCGTTTCCAACCGCTTGATGAACTTACAACACCGTGGGATCGCTCCCTCTGGTCTTGTCAGTCCCCTCAGACGCACAAAGACTTTCGTCCTCACGCTCCTCAGGCTGCACACAACCCTCACGGCTCATGCGCAGTCCAAAACTATAAACCACTGCTCTACGCCCGCGCAACTCCCTGCCCCAAATCAGCACCCATCAATCCCCCTCTTCCCTTGCCATCACACCCTTCTGCTCCCGACACCTCAGCTCACCACCAACGCCTCGCCCCACGGCAGCAACCGCGACAGCTCAGTCAACGATCCCGCCGCCAACATCGGAAAACTCGCCTGCGACAGATCCTGACCCGGCTTCAAACACGACGGGTCGTCCCCAAGCCACCGGATCGGACATCCCAATTCCTCCAGCACCAGCCACGCCGCTGCTAAATCCCAAATCTTGGGACTCGACTCCAACGCTCCAAACGTCTGACCCATCCCCACACTCACCAAATTCAAACTCGCCACTCCCAACAAACGGATCTTTCCTGGAAATCTCTGCTCCGGTTTCCTCTGCAAGACACGGATCGACCGACTGCACAGCGACACACACGCACTCCTTGATTCCTTCCGCGTCTCCTCCGTCACAACCTGACCATTCCGGCGCACCCCTCGACCACGCAATCCCTCGATCCGTTGACCTAACGCTGGGACGTCG
>CAZJLQ010000456.1:0-1209 GCA_964546675.1 uncultured Synechococcus sp. | reverse complement strand
GAACTTGCCTTCACCCCCTGCGGAACCACGGATGGTTTCCCGGTAGGACACCTGCGGAGCGCCGATGTTGGCTTCCACCTTGAATTCGCGAAGCATGCGATCCACAAGGATCTCGAGGTGGAGTTCACCCATGCCGGCGATCACGGTTTGGCCGGTTTCCTGGTCCGTGTTGACGCGGAACGTTGGATCTTCCTCGGCCAAAGCGACCAGGGCTTTGGAGAGCTTCTCCATGTCGCCTTTCGTCTTGGGTTCCACCGCAACGGAAATCACGGGTTCTGGAACAAACAGGGTTTCCAGAACAATCGGATCGTCGGTGGAACACAGCGTGTCACCGGTGGTGGTGTTCTTCAGGCCCAGCACGGCACCGAGATCACCGGCTCGCAGCTGATCAACCTCTTCGCGGTCATCGGCCTTGAGCACCACGAGGCGCGAAATCCTTTCCTTGGTGTCTTTGGTGGAATTCAGCACATAGCTGCCCTTGGACAGAACACCGGAGTACATCCGGACAAAGGTCAGCTTCCCGTAAGGGTCGGCCATGACCTTGAAGGCCAGGGCACTAAACGGAGCATTGTCGTCAGACGGGCGAACCGCTTCCGTTCCATCGGGAAGGATCCCCTGAATCGGGGGAACATCGATGGGAGCGGGCAGGTAATCGATGACGGCATCGAGAACCAACTGAACGCCCTTGTTCTTGAAGGCGGACCCACAGAGCATCGGTACAAGACCGTGCTTGAGAACACCCTCGCGAATCCCTTTCTTCAGATCTTCAGAAGAGAGCTCACCTGTTTCGAGGAACTTCTCGATCAACTCCTCGTCCGTCTCGGCGACGGTTTCCATCAGGGTATTGCGCCACTCTTCAACCTCATCGGCCATCGCTGCAGGCACCTCGGCCTCTTCGATGTCGGTGCCGAGGTCGTTCTTATAGATGTAGGCCTTGTTGGAGACAAGGTCGATGATGCCGCTCAGTTCTCCCTCAGCACCGATCGGCAACTGAATCGGAACGGCATTGGCCTTCAGGCGATCCTTGATCTGGCCGTGAACCTTCAGGAAGTCAGCTCCCGTGCGATCCATCTTGTTGACGAACACCATCCGAGGCACGGAGTACCGGTCGGCCTGGCGCCAGACGGTTTCTGATTGGGGCTGAACCCCACCAACCGCGCAGAACACCGCGATGACACCGTCCAGAACGCGCATCGATCGCTCCACCTC
>CAZJLQ010000455.1:0-1210 GCA_964546675.1 uncultured Synechococcus sp. | reverse complement strand
TACAGGCAATCCCCTTTGGTTCCTTCAAGGACGAAGATAATAATAAAGCCATCCTTAAACTTCCGGACCTTACCAGCAGCTCTTCGCTCGCCGGACAATCAGATATCGTCATCAACACCAGTTCACCGACTGATGACATCGACACCAGTTCACCGACTGACGACCCAAATGATGGTGGTACACAAACAGCCACCCCAAGTGTTCCTGGTAGTCAATCCTGCGACGACTTACCAAAAGCTGAAAGAGATAAGTGCAGGACTCGCCAACTTACTGGCTGTGAAAACAATATCAACAATTCAGAGAATTGTAAAAAGGATGTTTCGAAGATTGAGGGTACTAAGGTTGGAGAAATTGATAATTCAAATCCACCCTCTGTACAAGATCAAATTCGTAAAATTAACAATCAAAGTTCTAAAAAAGAACGTACCCCTAATCTATCCACATACAATTCTGGATCATCTGGTGATCAAGAATCTTCTTTCAACCCCTCAGTCCCTTCGTCTCTCGCTCGTTATTCATCGGTGGATGGGATCGATGCTGGTTTGCCTCATAGCGGGCGTCCACTTTTCAACATAGATGGATCTAACCCTGCTCCGTTATCAGAGAGTCATCAAGCTGCAAATCAAGACCGTAAAGATAATACCAGTTTGCAATATCAAGGCAAGCTTACAGGTCCAAAAGCTGAGATAATAAGTTTCCGGAACGTTAAACTCGAACTTGATTCGGCCATGAGCGACATCATGGGACCGACGGTTAAGAACATTGATGAAGCCTCCAGTGAAGCCTACAAGGTTTTGGATTTCTTGTATGGGGATATCCCTATTTTCAAGGCTTTAAGTCCATCCTTGGCTGAACAAATAGATCTTGATAATGACAAGAAGGTGACAACTGTTGATTTGATTAGTTGGCTTTCCGCTTTCTATCAATTAAAGAATCCTAAGCGAGGAGCGGCCCTGTGCAAATCTGTCGCACGGATGACACTGGTTACCAACCTTATCAATAAATTCTTCGAGAATGTTCAGCAGATGGCTGAAGTGCAGCGAACAAGAGATGTTAGCACTTCACTTGAACGCCATTTTGATGCTGTTATCCGTAAATATGAAGAGATTGATGGTAAGCCTGGTTCAGTTGAGTTGCGTCTTAAACCTAAATCCGGTATGACGGCGATGCAAGATGGAGACGAGATTCGTATCTGGAAAGTTGGCAAGAC
>CAZJLQ010000454.1:0-1211 GCA_964546675.1 uncultured Synechococcus sp. | reverse complement strand
CAGGCGAGGGATTTTCCATTTCCCCTTTCTGAGCCGCTCTAACCATCCCGAAGAATCTTTGTTGTTTTTTTGAGACTGCTGGCATGTCAAGTTCCTAATCCTCTACCTGATTTCATGTTCTCTTTACTACCATATCTCGCTCTTCTCTCTACATATCCTTTTACATCATCACCATGACCCATCTCTTTGGCATCTGACTTAAGTTGTTGATTTGCCTTATGCTGTTTGAGATACTTACCTTCACCATCAGTCTTAGCACCCTTAACTTTCTTCTCCTGTTTACTACCACTTCTCATGATAGCACCCTTACCATACTGTGCTGTGATAGATTTCTTCACCGCATCTAATACAGAGTCCTTAGATTTTGATGCTGGTTTCTTTGTTCCACCTTCATCATAACCTTTCTCTTTCTTGAAGCGAGTTGCCTCTTGAAATTCTTGGAAGTTCTTCATTTCTTTTTACCTAAGTCTTTGATGGATCCTTTGCCTTGTACAATTTTGGATTGATACCTACCCATATCTCTATCCTCATAATCTTTACGATACTGTGGAGGTGTGCCTCTACCAGTAGTATTTGATCTTGGTTTCTTATCCTTCAAGACATTTTTATTATAGTCTTTATTGAACTTTCCACTTGTCTTTCTTCTAGAAAAAGCTGATTCATCATTACTTCTACCCATCTTATCTGCAAGACTCTTACTTATACCTCTGTCTTCCATACCTTCACCAGCACCAGCATTGTAAGCTGTCATTCTGTTCTCATCAATTAAATTTAATTCATCTCTCCAGTTAGAGAAGTGACTCTTTAAATTTGCTTTACGATACTGAAGATACTCTCTGTCTTTGGCACCCATGCGACCTTGTGCCTTAGGTTTCTCGCTACCACCAGCAGGGTTGGGACCAGTGTTCTTTATTGCACGGGAAGAGTATGCGGCACCAGATGTCTTGGAATCACCAGAGATCATCTTACCAGCATCAGAACGTGAGTCTTGATAATCTTTTTCAGACTGACCGTGCTTTCCCTTATAGATCTCCTCCACATAGTTGAAATCTTCAAGTGATTCCTTCTTCAATTTTTTATCTATAGCTTTACCAATTTTTCCTCCTACATGTTCACCAGCAGCACTGCCTGCAAGATAACCTCCAACCGCACCTACAGGAGCACCAACACCACCAAGAGTAGCACCAGCAGCACTACCAGCTTTAGAACCC
>CAZJLQ010000453.1:0-1215 GCA_964546675.1 uncultured Synechococcus sp. | reverse complement strand
TGGCTTTTGTTCGGCAACCAGGAGGTGGAATTATCAAGCTAGTTTTGCGTCACTGCAGGACGATGCGAGTCAATAAAATAAACATTATTTGGAACAATTTAGTCTCGTTGTTGGCAAATTTTGTCTAATTCATGATTCCTGAGTTGCAATATTTTCTTGAATTTTTGTTTATCCAAGTCTGAATATGTTCCTATGACGTGTTCTTGTGTAGCCGATCTCCGCTCCCATCTGCCATGGGAGGACTGCAAGAAGCAATTGGCCGTCATGTTGTGACTCCGATCACAATGATCATTGATCTGGGTCATTGAGTGATCTCTTCAACGCGATGATGATGGTTTCAACGGCGGGGGCAGTCCCGACGTAATCACAATCTCACATTTTTCATCATGATTGACAACGAACAACTCAGCCTTGATCAACTGCATCAAGTCAATGGTGCTGGCTTTAAAAATGAGTATGCGAAGCTCCTTAAGCCCAAAGCACCAAAGAAGATCAAAATGCATAAGCCTTTTACTCTCAAGGATATTATCAATGGAGGTGGATCTCCTGGCCCATACCTGCCTGGCCCTAACTATATCAATCAACAGATTTCCTATCCTATTTTTTAATAGGCATCTCGTGTTGGATGATTTGATTGTTGGAGGTGTCGTCGAAAGCGTTTGTCATTTATCTTTAAAGCCTATTAGGCATTGTTTCGTCTTTCGCTGCTATACCGATTCGTAATTTATCATCTATGAGCAGTAGTCGATTTGAGCAGGTATCAATTCTCTATTGGGTTTGTGTAAATAGCGACTGTTTTCTTGAAGTTGCTGAGTATCTCATCGGCTTAAGTTCTTGCCATAAATTTGTTCGATGTTGAGATCTCTATGGTCTTTGCAAGCAACGCCGATACGATTTGGTTGGATCTACAGTGTGATTCTTGACCATCACGAAGTTTGTTGTGAGGCTGACCGTGCCCAGCCTCACGTGTCAGCTGCCTTCCATCTGCATCTGACATGGCTAATAGTATTCCCTATTGAGGGTTCAATCTTTGAATATCACCTGATCTTGCAAGCCACTTTTAATGGCGGTATTTAAACTTTTAATGCCTGCATGTCTATGTGCTTTTTACGACGGATTTGGATGCTGCTTAATCCTTCCAAAGCTCAGACAAGAGATCCTAATTTTTGACATAAAAAAGGGCTGACAGCTCTTATGAGTTGTCAACCCTTGATT
>CAZJLQ010000452.1:0-1228 GCA_964546675.1 uncultured Synechococcus sp. | reverse complement strand
GGCCGGCGAACTCTCCAAGCTGAAGGATCTGCTCGCCAACCAGACCACCCCTGTTTGAACAGCAGCACTGGTTTGCAAACAGATCTGGTTAGCAAACAGTCCTGGTTGAACCAGCAGCCTTGACTGCCTGGTTCAACAACAACGCTCAAGAAACCCCGAATGACCCGAGCGTCATCCGGGGTTTTTAGGAAGTAGCCTCAACCACTGGTTTCAACGGGCCTGGGCCAGCAGAAACGAACGGGGCAGATCGGCGATCTTGGCCAGACGACTGACGTAGGCACGGCGATTGAAGACGTCGTAATCGACGCGCTCTATCGCATCGAGAATGCCGCGATAAAGACGCAGGGAAGTCCAGACCGGCCAACGGGCATCCCGTGACAACCAACGCACACCAGCCTCCGAGCGTGCAAACCAGTCTCGGGCCCGTGCCAGCTGGAAGATCATCAACTCGCGCCAAGCCTGATTGAGGCGACCGGCCATCAGGTCGTCTTCTGAATATCCGAAACGCTCCAAATCCTCTTGGGGCAGATAAATCCTGCCGCGACCGCGATCCTCGCCAACATCCCTCAGGATGTTCGTGAGCTGGTTGGCGATGCCCAGTGCCACAGCCGCATCGGAAGTATCCGGCCTGTCGCTCCAGGGTGCAGAGGTGTACGCCTTATCCACCCCCATCACGCCCTGAGTCATCAACCCGACCGTTCCTGCAACCCGATAGCAGTACAGCTTGAGGTCCTCAAAACGGGGGTAACGCGTCCAGGTGAGATCCATGCGCTGGCCCTCGATCATGTCGAGATAGGGCTGAATCCCCTGGGGAAAGCGTTCCAGGGTGTCGACCATGACCGCATCGAGATCATCCGCGACATGACCGTCAAAGAGGGCCCGGGTCTTCTCTTCCCACCGATCGAGACGCTCAGCCAGCTCCTCGATGGGTCTGGCCTGCGCCTCGGGGCTGTCCATGAGTTCATCCGTACGGCGGCACCAGACGTAGATCGCCCAGATCGCTCGGCGTTTCTCAAGGGGGAGCAGGAGTGTTCCCAGATAGAAAGTCTTGGCCCACTCGGCGGTCTCCCGGCGGCAAGCCTCAAAGGCTGCGTCGAGATCCGGGGCTGCGGGGAGCATGACTCAGGCCGCGATCGGCTCGCTGACAGGGGACGATGATGCCAGCTGATCCCTCTTGCGGTCCACCGCACCAGCGCACAGCTTGCCGCTGAGAACAGCACCCTCCATC
>CAZJLQ010000451.1:0-1228 GCA_964546675.1 uncultured Synechococcus sp. | reverse complement strand
CGCCGTAGAAACTTGTCCATCACGAGCCTCGCCACCTGTTCCATGGAGGCGGTGGAGCTCACGCGTTCGACCAACTCGATCAAGCGGTTGTTGCCGCCCACCTTCTCAAGGGACCCTGTGTCTGCCAGCCACGCGGTCATGGCGGTGAGATCTGTGGGTTTGCCCTGGCCATGCAGCATCAAGGCGGTTCTGTAGATCTCGCGATGGGCGCTCAGATAAAAGGCTTCCGCCTGCAGCACATCGGCAACCCTGCCGATGGCATCAGGATCCAGGAGGATGCCGCCAAGCACGGCCTCCTCTGCTTCAAGATTCTGGGGTGGAACGGAATCCGGTAGGGCCTCAAAATTCGGTTCTTGATCGCGTCCTCGATTGAACCCGCTGCGTCCCCCTCCGGCGTTATCGCCGTTGTCAGAAAGGGGGACGCTCACCATGAGGGCAGGCCGCTGTTCAAGGGTTGTTCACTTTGGCTCAGCGGAGCCAGATCAGCATCTCCTGCGAACTCTCGATCAGTAGCTCACCACTTCCAGGTTCAGTTCTGCGGTGACCTCACTGTGCAACTTCACATGGACGGTGTACTTGCCTGTTCTGTGGATTTCGGGGACGACGATGTCGCGACGGTCAATCTCCTTCTTGGTGGCGGTTTCGATCGCCTCTGCAACGTCGCCGTTGGTGACTGTTCCGAACAGAACGTTGTCCTCCCCTGTCTGCTTCTTCACGGTGAAGCGTCCAATCGTGGCCAGCGCGGTCTTGAAGTCGAGCGCCTCCTGCTTGAGCGCTGCCTGACGCTCGGCCTCCTTGGCGCGCCGATGCTCAACCTGCTTCATCACGGCCGGTGTTACGGGCACGGCTTTGCCGAAGGGCAGCAGGAAGTTGCGGGCGTAACCGGGGGCGACTTCAACCAGGTCTCCGTTCTTTCCGAGACTGAGGATGTCCTCATTCAGAACGATCTGAACACGTTTTGGCATGGGGAACGATCCTGACGACGACTCTTAGCGATCGGCAAGTTTACGATGCGACTGGTAGCCGAATGCGAGTGGCGAGGCCGAGAGCCCGCATCAGCCGAATGTGCTCCCAAGTGAGGTCGATCTGGCCGGGTTGCAGCCCATGGCGGGCGGAGTGGGGAAAGGCGTGATGGTTGTTATGCCAACCCTCTCCAAAGGTCAGGGCAGCCACCCAGCCGTTGTTCCGGGAGGCGTCGCCGCTCTCGTAGGCCACTGTGCCCCAGCAG
>CAZJLQ010000450.1:0-1239 GCA_964546675.1 uncultured Synechococcus sp. | reverse complement strand
CCCCCACTGGCTCCAAAACGAGGATCCGCTCGCCGAAGCGATGACGCTGATCGAACGCCAACTAAGCTGAAGCTTGCGGACATTTCGACCCAATCAAGTTCCGCGTCTGTCCCTTTCTCCGTCTGAATGCCACCACGTCCTCGGTTTGATCGTCGTGCTCCTGTCAGGGAGCTGCCCAACATCAACGACCGGATCAATTACCCCCAACTTCGGGTGGTTGATTCAGACGGAGCTCAACTTGGGGTGATCAGCCGGGAAGAGGCATTGAGCGTTGCTCGAGACCGGGAACTCGATCTGGTTCTTGTGAGTGAGAAGGCCGATCCGCCTGTGTGCCGGATCATGGACTACGGCAAATACAAATTTGAACAGGAAAAGAAAGCCAAAGAAGCGAAGAAAAAGTCGCACCAGACTGAAGTCAAAGAAGTGAAGATGCGATACAAAATTGACCAACACGACTACGACGTGCGGATCGGCCAGGCACAACGGTTCCTGAAAGCCGGTGACAAAGTGAAATGCACGGTGATCTTCCGCGGTCGCGAAATTCAGCACACAGCTTTGGCCGAGACACTGTTGCGTCGGATGGCCAAAGATCTCGAAGAAAAGGCCGAAATTCAGCAGGCCCCCAAGCGGGAAGGTCGGAACATGATCATGTTCCTCACCCCCCGGAAAACGCCGCTAGTTAAGAAGGACGACAAAAAAGATGCGGTGGTGACCAAGGCGGTTCGGACCATTCCGTCCCCACCCCGACCAACAGCCGCAAAGGTGGCCGGAAAATAATAATCTGCTTCTAGCGATCTGAGGTTTCAAGGTCCTCAAGCAACAGCTCCCAGCCCCGGGCCGCTGCCACGGGGTTGTAATTGCTGCGAGCTTCACACATGAAGCCATGGTCCGCACCCTCCACCTCCACGTAGCGAAGCCGTTCCCCTGAAGGATTCTCGAAGCTCAACGCCGCTTGAATAGCAGCACGATCCTCAACAGGGATCAAAGGGTCCTGGGTCCCGCAGACACAGGTGAGCCGTCCCTTCACCTCAGGCAGGAGCGCTAGGGAGGGTGACCCACCGCCGGGCCGCATGCGGCTCACTCCAGCGCCATAAAAATCAAAGCTGGACGCCACCGCGGGCAACGTTGCTGCCAAGAGTGCGGCGTGCCCCCCGAAGCAAAAACCAACAACAGCAATCTCAGCGGCGGGATAGCGGGCCTGCATCCAACCAATTGATGCTGAGAGATCGATGAGAATTT
>CAZJLQ010000449.1:0-1246 GCA_964546675.1 uncultured Synechococcus sp. | reverse complement strand
GCAATCATAAAGCCACCGGGATCTGATCCGGAATTCGATTTTTTGCTTGAATACGAATTGATCTTTGCGGCGCTTGTTCGTAGTTGTGCAGACCGTTGTAGGGGTGTCGATTGAGCACTTGACGTATTGCTGGGAATTAAATCTTCGGTTCGCTTACGCATCGATTGACCATCAGAAATTCTTTCTGTGCTTCCATCGTTGCTGTCTGGTTCTTCATCTTCATCGTCACCTCCATTTTCAGTTTCGGTTTCAGTGTCTGGTATTGCTTGATAAGTTTCTGCGGAGAGGAAAAGCTGAGTGTTAGTCGCAGTTAAATCATCAGGATCAAGGTAGCTGAATTCACTCGCTCGTCTGATGAGTGGTTCTGTTCCTCCTGTAGAACCATCGCTGCTCCAGATCTGTAGTCCGCTAAAGTTATTCTTAGCGGTAAAGAACAGCTTATTATTAAATACAGTAAGATTTTCGGGATTGGAGCTAGAACCGCCAGGTGCAATATCAAAGAACATGCGTGTGCCTTTCTCGGATCCATCGCTTGCCCACAGTTCACGGCCATAAATATCATCATCAGCCGCAAAATATATTTCCTGCTGATAATTAGTAAGGTGTTGGGGGTTCGATCCGGATGTATTCGAGATATCTTTGACTAAGGACGCCTTTTGTTTTTTGCTGTTGTATTTCCAAAGTTCAGCACCATTCTTTCCGTCGTTAGCTCCAAACAGCAGGCTGTTGGTCAAAGCTGCAAAGTCAGAAGGAGAGGAACTGGCAGGTCCTGGTCGAATGTCGGCCGTTTGTTTGGTTCCCTTTTTTGTTCCATTGGTTTGCCATAATTCAACTCCAGAAGTTCCATCCTCAGCAGCGAAATAAAGAGTTTGCTTCAACTCTGTGAAATCATGGGGTGAAGAACTGTTTTTTCCTGGGTAAATGTCTTTAAGAAGCTTGGTCGAGCCGCTTGTCCCCTCGGAAGCCCATAACTCTGATCCCTTTTTGCCGTTGTTGGCGGCAAATAGAAGATTTGTTTTAAAGGCAATGGTACCCTTTGGATCAGAGCTTGTGCGTCCAGAACCGATATTTTTGACGAGTTTCCATTCAACTTCTGTTTCAGCTGATGGATCATTGTCTTCATTCGATCCTTCTTCTTGGTTCCCTCCCTGATTGTTTCCGTCTTCTTGTGATGATGGATCATCTGATATTTGCCCATCATTCGGGCCAGATTCTTTAACATTGATGACCTCAACATTGACATATT
>CAZJLQ010000448.1:0-1249 GCA_964546675.1 uncultured Synechococcus sp. | reverse complement strand
GACATCGTCGATACAAAAATAGTTTTTAAGGGAGACAAAATTAATTACGCGATTGTTGAACAAACGGTGGACGACGCAGATTACGAAATTGATCTTAGAGGTGTCAATCTAACAGACACAGTTTTATCAGGAGCCAATCTTAGTTATGCCAACCTAAACAACGCTCAACTCAAAAATGTTGATTTTACGGATACCATTCTTCGTGGCGCGAAGATGAAAGATACACTTGATCTCGACTTAACAAAAGCAGATCTACGTGGATTCAAAATCACACAAGTGGATCTCGAAAATACCAGTCTTGAGGAAGTTAATCTGAGCGGAGAAAGGCTGAAAGGCCTCAACCTAAGCAAAGCAAGACTCAGCAGAGCTAATCTTCGAAATGCAGTCCTCAAGAACGCTAATCTCACAGGAATCGACCTTACAAATGCAGATCTGACAGGAGCCAAACTCCAAGGTGCCATTCTGAAAAATGCACAAATCAATGGAGCCAAGGGTCTCAACCTTCAAGGAGCTGACCTTCGAGGCTTGGACCTTAGCCAAGTTGAACTTGCAGGACAAAATTTAAGTGGTGCGAATTTAGAAGGGCAGGTGATCAGCAATACCTCGCTCATCAAGACAAACCTCACCAATGCAAATCTAAAAGACGCAACCTTAAGTAATGTTGGCCTTAATTCTACGACCTTAACTGATGCTGATTTAGAAGGTGCCACCTTAGATGATGTCACCCTGGACGGAGTTACCGGTTTAGAACTGGAAGGCAGCACCCTTACCGGCGATCCAGAAGCACTACAAAAGGTTAGCCTCGATCAAATTGACTTAACGCAATCTACCCTGAAAAACAAAAATTTTGATGGTCTTAATTTACAAGGACTTGATTTCTCAGGTGTTGATTTAACAGGCTCCACATTTATTGGAACGCGTTTACAAGGAGCAATTTTCGATGGAGCAAACTTAACCAATGTTGAATTTTCTGATGCCACGCTGAAGAACGTCAGCATTACAGACATCCAATTAGAGAGTGGCAAAAAGCTCTTGCTTGATGATGCGATTCTGAAAGATTTCGATCTGTCTCAATTGAATGCCCTTGGCTATGATAAATTCTCATTAATCGGCGCTGACCTCAGCGGCTTGGAGTTCAGCAAGCTCACCAATGAGAGCCTCAAGGATCTTGACTTCAGTGAAACTAAACTGAAAGGTGCATCGTTTAGGGACACAACTCTTGTTGGAAATAAATTCCTCAACAACGATT
>CAZJLQ010000447.1:0-1249 GCA_964546675.1 uncultured Synechococcus sp. | reverse complement strand
GAGCAGTTCAGGACGGGTAGCCTGCGCGGACCGATGCAGCCTGCGCACTGATCCCTATGCGACGCAGTGTTCGTGACGCCATCGTCGGGTTCTCCGTGATCGGAGCGGTCGTCGGCTTTACGGCCACGATGGCCTGGATGCGCGGGGTTCGCCTGGGCGCCAATGAGTGGATGATCACGGTGAAATTTGCTGATGCCAGTGGTCTGGCGGAGCGATCACCGGTCACCTACAGGGGCATCCTGGTGGGCTCTGTGAAAGCCATTCGTGTCACCCCAGGAGCGGTGGTGGCTGATCTTGAGATCAGCCAAGGCGATCTCAAGTTGCCGATGCCGGTTACGGCCACCGTGGCACCGGGGTCCCTGCTGGGCGGTGATGCCCAGGTGTCCCTGGTCAGTTCTGGTCCGCCACTGGCCAGCGATGCAGCCTTACCCCGGGCCGGTGATTGCAAGCCCTCCAAGCAGCTCTGCCATCAGGGCACCATCAAGGGATTGCAGGCTCCGAGCATCACGAGTGTGACCCAGACCTTGCAGGAGCTCCTCTCTCAAGCCGAGGAGGCGCGTTTGGTCCCAGCCCTGGCGCAATCAACCCGACAATTCGAGACCACCTCAAAAGATGCTTCAACGTTCCTTAAAAACGCTGATGGCACAGCCCGTGAAATCGATGCGCTGGTGAAGCAGTTGCAGGCGGAAATCGCCAAGGCTGAACCGATGATCACCAACCTGAATACCGCCACGGCCAATGCTGTGGAGGCATCGGCTCATGTGAACAACATCGTGGCCGCTTTGGATAACCCGCAAACCTTGAATGAATTGCGCCAAACCGCGGCAAATGCAAGCGAATTAAGCGCCAAGATCAATGCGGTGGGTGGTGATGTGGCCAAACTCACCTCGGATGAGGAATTCATGGCCGGCCTCAAGAGTCTGACGATTGGCCTCGGTGAGTTGTTTTCTGAGCTCTATCCCGCTGAGACATCCCAGTGATCCAGTGATCTCTGTTGATCAAATGCCGCTGATCGCGTCCATGGCCACAGCGGCAATCGCCTGATCACTGGCCTTTGGCAGCTGCACGTACTTGCCGCCGGCGGCTTCGGCGAGGTCTTTGCCCATGCCGCTGCCGATGAATTTGCGCTCGGTGTCGATCACCAGCAGCTTGATCCCGAGCATGCGGTAGCGGCTGGCCACGTCCAGCACCTCCTGTTTGAGGTCGGGTTTCTCCTCTCCCTCCAACACCGGCTGCCCCAGGGAGGTGC
>CAZJLQ010000446.1:0-1255 GCA_964546675.1 uncultured Synechococcus sp. | reverse complement strand
ATACTATCCGAGCAAGAAAGCATCCACATTTGACCTTGAGGAGCCAACAAGACATGACTACAAACCGATGGATTTTCCCGTCCGATAAAACACTGAGGCTAATATTTTGACCATGCCTTGAAATCTTTGAACCGGGGAATGGCCTCTTTACGAATGGTTCATTCGAGGAGGAGTGCCACTTAAGACAAGCTGAAGCAATTACGAAACCCTTCAAACGTTGAACAAGAACTCCATGACATCCCCTTCTTCCACCAGATAATCCTTACCTTCGCTGCGCAACCATCCTTTGGTACGCGCTTCTGCAATTGAGCCAGCATCAATCAGCTTCTCCCAACCGATGGTTTGAGCGCGAATGAAACCACGTTCAAAGTCGGTATGGATCACTCCCGCAGCCTGCGGAGCTGACATCCCAGCTTTGAATGTCCAGGCCCTGGTCTCCTTTTCTCCCGTTGTGAAATATGTTCGCAATCCAAGCAGTTTGTAGGTGGCTCGAATCAAACTCTGCAATCCCCCTTCCTCGACCCCTAACCCCTGGAGGTAATCCTGGCGTTCGTCATCGCCCAGCTCAATCAATTCGGCTTCCACCTGAGCGGAAATTCGAACAGTCTCAGCTCCCTCCTGAGCAGCCAAAGCGACAACTTCTTCACAGAATCCGTTCCCCTCGGCCAGTTCCTCCTCGCTCACATTGGTGGCATAGATAATCGGTTTTGAAGTGAGCAGACCCAGCGGCCTGATCAAAGCGATCTCCTCATCATTGAGTTCAACAGTTCGGGCGGATCCGCCCTGCTCGAGAACCTCCTGAATGCGTCCAAGAGCCGCATCCTCAAGCTGGGCTTCCTTGCTGGTTCGCGCCTGCTTCTTCAGACGTTCACGACGCTTTTCAATCTGAGCCAGGTCAGCGAGTCCAAGCTCGAGATTGATGACTTCAGCATCACGAGCTGGCCCAATGGAGCCAGATACATGAATGACGTCATCATCTTCAAAGCAGCGAATCACGTGAACGATGGCATCCACTTCCCGGATGTTGGCCAGAAATTTATTGCCCAGACCCTCCCCCTGACTGGCCCCCTTCACCAATCCAGCGATGTCGACAAACTCCATGCGCGTTGGAATTGTCTCTTTGCTCTTGCTGAGCTCAGTGAGCTGTTCGAGGCGTTCATCAGGAACAGCAACGGTGCCGACATTCGGCTCAATCGTGCAGAAGGGGAAGTTCGCAGCCTGGGCCTGGGCATTGGCCACAAGCGCGTTGAACAGG
>CAZJLQ010000445.1:0-1255 GCA_964546675.1 uncultured Synechococcus sp. | reverse complement strand
GCACAGAATGGTGGGATCGTTTGTTTGAATGACTGAACAATCCTTAATCCCAGAAGACAGGATTGCGATTCGGTTTGAAACGTCCAAACTCAAGTTCACCATGCATCAGATCATCGCTAATCACGGTGCAGATGGTGTTTAGGGGCATCGAAAAGCTGCTGCCGTCCTGATCGAATGGGCCTTCCACGTAGGCTCCGATTCGCTCTGCCATCAAGAATCCCAGAAACAGAAGAATGCCTGTTGCCGGGGATCCATTTCGATTGAATTCAATCAACAACTGGGTTCCAAAGACCCAATTGATCATTCGAACGAACATGTCATAGGGAGGTGGAATCGGTGTATTACGAATGCGTTCCAATCCTCCGACTGCATCCATGCAGGCGATGCTCACCTGAGCAAGCTGCACGCGACCCATTTCGCCGATCCATTCATCTTTGCGGAGATGTTGAATCTGACGTGACCGTTCGACGGCCAAGCTTCGGACGGTGCTGTGGCTTGGGAGGTCAAGGCGTTCGAGCAATCGGAGCTGCATCGCGTGGAGATCGGGGTGCCAGAAGTTGCGCAGTTCGAAATTCAGTTGCCAGATGAGGGCAACCTGAAGTTCTACGAGGCGTCTTGCTCTGGTGCTTCCCCATTGCGCGTCATCGAGATGGGCACGAAGAGCATCAGCCCATGCCCTGCTGGTATTCACGACGGTTCCCCACAGGGTTCTCGCTTCCCACCAGCGGCCAATCGCCTGGGTATTGCGGAAACCGATGAAGATCGACATCGCAATTCCCAGCACGGATACCGCTCGGGTGCTCAGCAACCATTTTTCGGGGATGCTGAGATTCAAAATGATTGCCGTCATCCCAATGGTGACAATCAGATCGAGGCGCATCCGCTTCAGGAGCTGAAGCAGGATCAAGACGTAATCGCGCTGGTTGGTGGCGGCTGGATCGCCATAGCCCCCGATCTCATAGGGGATCCGCCTTACAGGCATCGGGTTGGGATGTTTGCGTCAGAGCCAAACAACTGTCCCATGGGGCTGCCAGTGATCACTGCGATCGGAAATGGTGATTGAAATTCCGCCCCTAACATTGGCCAGCACCTGTCTTTGTAGCTCAAGGGATTCGGATGTTGCCCCTCCCAAATGTTTGGCTCAAACCTGTGCTCGAAAGTGAGATTCTATTTGAAGTTCGAAACTGATTTTTGGCGCACGATGCCTCCTGGGCATACTGCTCGTTCGTGAACAAAAACCCGATTTTTCTTGTTA
>CAZJLQ010000444.1:0-1268 GCA_964546675.1 uncultured Synechococcus sp. | reverse complement strand
CCCAGCCGCACAGCTGCACCTGTTGATCGATGTGCTGTTCGCGCAGGTCGCCGCAACCGTTGCTGCGCATGGGATGTCTCAGCTGGTGAGAGGCGAGTTTCCCATAGCCCCGGCCCAATTCACGGACGTCTGTAGAAGGGGCGCCGAACCACGGTGGCGGGCTGGGTCTTGCCTCGGATCTCAACCATCACCTCGGTGCCGAGCTTGGCCAAACCTGGGGGCACATAGGCCAGGGCGATCGGTTCCTCCAGCGTGGGTGACCAGGTTCCGCTTGTCACCACGCCAATGGTCTTCCCCTCATGCAGAACGGGGTAGTCGTGGCGGGCGATGGAACGACCCTTGAGCTTCAGACCCACCAGGCGTTTTGCCGGGCCTGCCTCAGCGGCCTGCTCTAGGGCTTGCCGGCCCACAAACGGCGCCGGCATTTCCAGGTGCACCAACCAGCCGAGGCCAGCTTCAAAGGGGTTGATGCCGGCGTCCATGTCTTGGCCGTAGAGATGCATTGCCGCCTCCAAACGCAGCGTGTCTCGGGCGCCGAGTCCGCATGGAGTCACGCCGTTCCGAAGCAGTTCTCCCCAAAGCTGCTGACCGTCTTCGGCATTCAGCAGCAGTTCGACCCCGTCTTCGCCGGTGTATCCGGTACGGGCGGTGAACACCGATCGGCTCAGGCCAGAGAGGTTGAGCATGCGGTGCCCGAAGCGGGGCAGGCCGCTGAGGTCGTCTCCGCTGAGCTGCTCCAGCAGGGGGATGGCATCGGGGCCCTGGAGAGCCAGCAGCACGCCGTCGGCCTTGATGTCGGTCACCGTCAGGCCCGCCGGTTCCATGTGTTTGCGAATCCAGGCGGTGTCGCTTTCGGCGCAGGCGGCGTTGATCACCAGCACCACGCTGCCCCGTTCGGCATCGATCGCACCGCAGTCGTAGACGATCAGGTCATCGCGGATGCCTCCGTCTTGATTGAGCAGGACGGTGTAACAGGCCTCCCCGGGGCCGATGCGGTGCAGATCACTGGGCACCAACTGCTGGAGGGCATCCTTTGGCTTCGGCCCGTCCAATCGCAGGACACCCATATGGGAAATGTCGAACACGCCGATCCGTTCCCGGACGGCCTTGTGCTCCTGGATCAGGCCCCCGAACTGCACCGGCATCTCCCAGCCGGCGAAGGGCACCATGCGCGCACCGCTCTGGAGGCAGAGGTCGTGGAGCGGTGATTGCTTGCCTGGCATCGGTGCTCTGTCGTGAGGCGCAATCTTATGGAGCTCTTCAGCTGA
>CAZJLQ010000443.1:0-1272 GCA_964546675.1 uncultured Synechococcus sp. | reverse complement strand
AGAAGCCGGTGCTCTGCTCGGGTCGTTGCTGAACTCACTTCTCGATGACTTCGACAGCGGGTTCAGGCGCGGGGAGGAGCTGCTGACCACCTGTCCCGACACGGTGCTTTCAACACAGGAACGTGAGCAGCTGGCCCTGCGGCTCAGCGAAGCCAAACGGGCTGTTGCAGCCACCAGAGCACTCGTTGCTGCATCAACCCAGCCGATGGCGGTTTCGATGGACGCGATGCGTCCCTGGCATCACCTCGTCACCGAGGTATGGCAATTGTCAGCGAGGCTTCGACGAGAGAAGCCATAACGCTCAGGCGTCCGGATTCATTCGAAGTTGTTCGAGATTCTCGCTGTAGAACTCGGCCAGCTCCGCATGGCTCTTGACGGGTTGGCCATAAGCGCTGCGTCCAGCTTTGGTGGGGAACGAGGCCCACTCCGGAGCGAGTCGGTCCATCGCAGCTTTCGTTAGTCCGTTGCGATCCACTTCCTGAAGCGCTCCTCGACGCTTCACCAGATGCAGTGCAGCCTGATCTTGATGGGGCGGCTCGAAGCTCTTGAGCTTGAGCTCTTTGGCGACGCTGTTCCATGTGCTGGGCAGAAACTGATAAGCCCCCGCTGCAGCGCTCGCGTAACGCTTCACGATCACCCGGTCCGGGTGGCGAGACAGGTCCTCAAACAGGCCGCCGCCGTAGAGCACTTGATATCCCTTGTCCTTCCCATCCTTCCAAGTGCCCTCGGCGTAGCGGATCGTGTTGAGGAGGGCACGTCGCTCGGGCGTGAGGCGGTAGGGACCGCTTTCACTGACGTTGGAGAGCATGGCGCGGCTGACCACGTCGCGAACGATGGGACGATCGTTCTCTGCTGTTGCCTCGGCAAGCGGCCCGGCCAGCGCCGACATCAAGCCCAGACCAATCCCCACGGGAAGGGTGGACTTGAACGACAGAGACAACCCAGATCGAACTCCGAACGAAAGCACGCAGTCATCGCCAAAGGGACCGCCAAACTGATGGACAGCCCTTGACGGACGCGAGATCGGCCCATGCAGGGTTGACTGCTTTAGAGAGATGTGTGTAAGCAAATGAACTCATGGGTCGAGACTCGCGAGACGCACCGGACCGCAGTGCATTGCACCGGGCCGAGCAAGGCAGTCTTGACTGACACATATCAGACCCCAATGATCAGCTCAACTGATCATTGAACGAGGTGACGATCAGCGCCTGGGGGCGAATCCCATCGAGGAACGCACCCGCTCCAGGGTGCTGACGGCAACCGTTTCTGCTC
>CAZJLQ010000442.1:0-1274 GCA_964546675.1 uncultured Synechococcus sp. | reverse complement strand
GATCGTTTTTTAGGATGAACGATTGGCACTCCTTGAGCCCGTGCAGGACAAGCTCACCCTGATGATTCCGGGCCCGACCCCGGTGCCCGAAACGGTGCTGAGAGCGATCGGCCGCCATCCGATCGGTCACCGCAGCGGGGAATTCCAGGCCATCGTGCGCCGCACGACGGACCAGCTGAAGTGGCTGCATCAAACCAGCAGTGATGTGTTGGTGATCACCGGAAGCGGCACAGCGGCCATGGAGGCGGGAATCATCAACACCCTCAGCCGTGGCGACAAGGTTCTATGCGGTGACAACGGGAAATTCGGCGAGCGCTGGGTGAAGGTGGCGCAGGCCTACGGCCTGGATGTGGACGTGATTAAGGCGGAGTGGGGTCAGCCGCTCGATCCGGACGCGTTCCGGACGGCACTCGAGGCGGATTCAGCCAAGGCGATCAAGGCTGTCATCCTCACGCACTCGGAAACTTCAACCGGGGTGATCAACGACCTAAAAACGATCAGCAGCCATGTGAACGCCCATGGCACCGCTCTGACCCTTGCGGATTGCGTCACCAGCCTTGGGGCGACAGATGTCCCCATGGATGCCTGGGGAATTGACGTGATCGCTTCAGGTTCTCAGAAGGGCTACATGATGCCGCCTGGCCTGAGTTTCGTCGCCATGAGTGAACGGGCGTGGCAGGCCTATGAACGCTCCGATCTGCCGAAGTTCTACCTCGATCTCGGTCCGTACAGAAAAACAGCAGCGAAAGACAGCAATCCGTTCACACCAGCCGTCAACCTCTATTTCGGACTGGAAGCTGCCCTTGAAATGATGCAGGCCGAAGGTCTTGAAGCAATTTTCAGTCGTCATGCCCGCCATCGCGCTGCTGCGCAAGCCGCAATGAAAGCGATCGGGATGCCGCTGTTCGCAGCCGAGGGTTACGGCAGTCCTGCAATCACCGCCGTTGCGCCGGATGGCATCGATGCCGAACAATTGCGCAAGGCTGTGAAAACCAAGTTCGACATTCTTCTGGCTGGCGGACAGGATCACCTCAAAGGCAAAGTGTTCCGGATTGGTCATCTCGGTTTCGTCTGCGACCGAGATGTGATCACCGCGGTAGCAGCAATTGAAGCAACGTTGCAGTCGCTTGGTCTCCATCAAGGAACCATGGGATCTGGTGTTGCTGCAGCAACTGCCGCGCTGGCCTAGAACGGTGTTGGGTGAGATTTCTCACCCGAATGCGGGTGTAATTCAGCGGTAGAATGTCAGCTTCCCAAGCTGAACGTCGCCGGTT
>CAZJLQ010000441.1:0-1282 GCA_964546675.1 uncultured Synechococcus sp. | reverse complement strand
CCTGGCTCTTGCTGACAGGCCTGCTGCCGCTCTGGCTCTCCTGGCGGCGCTATCCCGATCGACGCAACCAGGCTCTGCAACTGCAGGAGGCATGGCAGCGCACGGCCTGGCGTCCATCGGTGGACATCTTCGTTCCCACCTGCGGTGAGCCTCCCCAGGTGCTGGAACGCACCCTGCGTGGCTGCTTGGGGCAGACCTATCAGCACACCACCGTCTGGGTTCTGGATGACAGCGGTCGTGAAGAGATCGAAACCCTGGCGCTACGCCTGGGTTGCCGCTACCGGCACCGCTCGAAGCGTGCCCACGCCAAAGCAGGCAATCTCAACGACGGGCTGCGGCACAGCCAAGCCGAACTCGTTGCCGTGTTCGATGCCGATTTCATTCCGCAGGAGCACTTTCTCGAGCGCTGCATCGGTTTTCTTCAGGCCCCGGATGTGGCTCTGGTGCAGACACCGCAAAGCTTTATCAATGCGGACCCCGTGATGCGGAATCTCGCCCTTGAACCGTGGATCCTGCCGGATGAGGAGAGTTTCTACCGCTGGATCGAACCGGTTCGCGATGGCTGGGGGGCTGTGGTTTGCGCGGGAACATCCTTCCTCGCCCGCCGGGAGGCCCTGATTGAGGTGGGTGGATTCAATGAACAGGCACTTTCAGAAGATTTCGTCACCGGCATTGCCCTGCGGGAGCACGGCTGGACATTGGTGTATCTGCAGGAGAAGCTCAGCGCAGGAATGGCCGCGGAATCCATGGATGATTTCGTGCGACAGCGGCAACGCTGGGCCTCGGGCACGTTGCAAAGCCTCTGGCTTTCATCGGGTCCACTGCGAGCACGAAACCTCAGTCTGGGCCAACGGCTGTCCTACCTGGAAGGTGTTCTCCACTGGCTCAACACACTCCCCCGGCTCATCCTGGTGCTGATGCCTCTCAGTGTTGGCCTGCTGGGGATCGTCCCCCTGCAACTCAACAGTGAGGCTCTGATCGAGCACTTGCTGCCGCTTTGGGGAACAGTCCTGCTCAGCATCGGCTGGCTGAACCGCGGCAGCCGAGCCGCGCTGCTGAGTGAACTCACCAGCTGGGTTCTCACCATTCCACTCACCCTCACAGTGATCAGCGGTGTGCTGGGAAAGACGCTTGGATTTCACGTCACCCCCAAAGACCGTCGCCGGGACCAGGCTGGCTGGAGCTGGCGGCTGACGTTGCCGCTGCTGGTGCTGGCAGCGCTGAACAGCATCAATCTGATTCGGGTGATGCAAACCCTCCTGATCGGGGCCAATCCCGCTGG
>CAZJLQ010000440.1:0-1304 GCA_964546675.1 uncultured Synechococcus sp. | reverse complement strand
AATAAAAAAGCCCTCCGCAGGGGAGGGCTTGGTGTGTGTGTGTGTGTGAGGAAACAGATTCTGAGGGCCCAACAGAATGTGGGCCGCTACATCAGAACTTGAAGGTGGTCTGAACCAGGCCGCCGAACACGCCGATGGACTTGTCGTCTGGAGTGAACTCACCCCAGGGGCGGGAGAGCCAGTAGACACCAGGTGTGATCGAGATGTTGTCGGTCACTTCGAACTGGTACCAGAGTTCCAGGGCGTAGTTGCCATCGTCTGGAGTGCCGCTGTCCTTGCCGGCCACGAACTGTGGCTGACCGACTGCGAAGCCGAGGTCGTTGCCCATCAGGAACACGTCACTCCACTGCAGACCGACCATCCAGGAAGCGAACTTGTCAGCAGCGTTGTACCTGTAGTCGCCACTCAGGTACGACTTGCCAAGACCGGCACTGATCGATGGAATCCAACCGGATTCCTGAGGGCGCCAGAAGGCATTGAACGACCAGCTGTTGCTCTCGGCGTCGGACCGGAACCCGTTGCCGTCATAACAACCCTGATGCCAGTTACGGGCTGCGGCGTACTGGGTGCCGCTCTTGAAGCTGACATCACACTGGGCGTAGCGATAGCCGGCAGCGAGACCCCACTGCTTGTTGCCGTATGCCAACTGTGCCGTGACCGTGCCATTGGCGTTGTCGGTCATGAAGCCACCGGTGTTGGTGTTGCCGTCGTTGCCATTTTCAGCAACGTAGTTGGCAGCCACTGTCCAGTAAGCGTCGCCCCTGTCGTGGCTCGAGCGGTAGATGGTGCTGAAGCCGGCGCCAGTGGTCTTGCTCCACACACCCGGCGTACCGAGGTGTCCACCGAAGAAGCCGAGCTGGGTGTTGCCGCCACGGCCATACACCGATGGCTTGTAGCCAAGCATTTCGGTGTTGCGGACCAGAGGACCGGCGATCACCGTGACGTTGCTTCCGACCGGGAAGCGGTAATACAAACGATCAATCTTGACGTCGTTATCGGTGTTGGAAGCGACGTCGAGCTTCGTCAGGTTGAAGCCGTTCCCACCGAAGGCATTGTCAAAGTTGCCGGAACGCAGACGGGTAAACAGCAGATCCTTGCCGGTGAAGGAGGTCTTCAGGGCAAGACGGAGGTCGTAGCTGAACGTGAACGCCCCATAGTTGCGGTCATACCAACGACGGGCACCGATGGGGTTTCCATCGGAATCAAGGTGACGGCGACCACCGCCGATGTTCGTGACCTTGGGATTGTCGCCTTTGGCGTGGGTGGCACCCAACACGAAGGTGGTTTTGCCCTTGAGCTTGGTG
>CAZJLQ010000439.1:0-1319 GCA_964546675.1 uncultured Synechococcus sp. | reverse complement strand
AATCAGTGATAGCTGTGAGGCTGATCACAGCTACCACTTGCTGCGCCATAGGAGCCTTGGTCTTGATAAGGCGGATCACAACTGCAATACCCTGCTGGCCTGGCAAAACAGTGCGCAGTACGCTTACCAAGGGCTCACTGCAAGCAGAACTGCCAGTGCCCTCGTACAGGTCCGAAACAGACTGAGTGGATCCAAGAGCCGGATTGCAGACTCCCTTGTGACAAATGACTGTGGATGACGCGAGTGATTCGTTATTTGTGGAGATTGATCCAACGTCCTTAGATGCCCACAACAACCCAGCCACAACGCCTTGAATTACTCAGCTATCAAACAACGGATGGGTCAGAGCTGGTTGCTTTAGCCGTTGAAATGGCAGACGATCCAAACGGTGGGATTCAAGTTCGTGTGTTGATGGATTCAAAGGTGGTTAGCGGCGTTAGCGTTATTCCAGTTCAGCAAGGTGGCTGCTGCGGCTGAATCGGGATCGTCCAACGATCCGTCCGGCAGTCGGCCATTGGCTGCAGCGAGCTTGACGGTTGACGACCGACTTTTGAATCAAATTCCTGAAGCGCACTTTTTTACGGGGGGCTGATTGCTGGCCTGTCTTTCCCTCAGGTTTCAGTATCCGCATTGAAGGCCGAGCTTGGAGCAGCCATTGGGCTAAGGGTCAGGCGTCGTCCGTTTCATGCCCTTCGTCGGATTGCTCAGCACCCCACGCCTTTTCCAGAGCCTGAATCCTGGCAGTACGCTCCGGAGACTCGACAATCGCATTTGCGGAGCGTGCAGCAAGAGCTTTGCGAACAAGAAGCACAATCAACCAGTAGGCCGTTGCGAACAAACCACTGAAGTAGAGGAAGCGCAGCAACGCAGATATGGACGAGGAAACACGTTCTAACGGAAGAGCAGCTCCATCGCCGTGACTGTTCAGGTGAAGACAGCAAAGGCGACCAGTTGTTTGGCGGGTTACATACCCCATTCCAATGACCGGTTCCCCAAACATGCAGCCTCCTCGACAGCTTGATCTGAATCCTCTCTCTTCAGATGACGAATAACGACAGAACGCTCTACGCCAGGTTTAAATCAAATGCCTACAAACAAGATCTTTTCCATCTAATCCAAAGGTTGAAATATGGTTCCATTCGTTGTTCTGTGTAGGCAAAGGCTGTTGAAGCAAGTCTATTTTTCGCACCACCTTATAAGCGTTGGTTGCATTTTGAAATGTTTATTTTTTGCTCAGGCATTTTGACTTGTCATGATTTCTTCCCGGCTCAGCAGGCCTTGGGATTTCAAACAGATCAGGACAATGTTTGTGAAAACGA
>CAZJLQ010000438.1:0-1323 GCA_964546675.1 uncultured Synechococcus sp. | reverse complement strand
ATCTGGGTCCAGGGCCTTTGGCAACGGGTCAAACGCAGCCTCTAGGGGGAACGGAGTCCCGGCCATCGTTGTCGTGCTCCCAGCGCGACTTGTTGAAATTATTGGATCAAGGAGCCTCTGTTGAGGCGCTTTCCCTTTTGCAGGGTTGCAGTGTTGGCTGTGTTGTTCGTGATCTGCTGCACCTTGAAGTGAATGGCTTGGCTGTGTGTTATGAGGGGAACAGTTGGCATTCTGTTCAACATTAAACAGTGCCTAATTTGCAGTTGAGTGGCAGAGAGCTTTTGGCTTGGAGGTCCAAGGAATTGGCGCACGGTGGCACGGCTCACGAACTTGATTGGCTGTTGGTAATCAGTGGTGGACTGGCTTTAGGGGATCTTCGCCTTCTGTTGATTGATCAGGATCGCATCGTTGATATGAAGCGACCCTTAGGTGAAATTCAAGTTCTTTGGCGGCAATATATTGAACAAAATGTTCCCCTTCAGCACCTTGCCGGTCTCTGTCCATGGCGGGATCTGATGCTCGAAGTTGGTCCGGTGGCTTTGATCCCGAGGCAGGAAAGTGAAGTGCTGCTTGATTTGGCTGTTGCGATTCCACGCGAAGTGCCCATACGTCGATGGGCGGATCTGGGGACAGGCAGCGGTGCACTCGCCATCAGTCTGGCGAAGGCCTGGCCCATGGCAGACGGACACGCTGTTGATCAGTGCGCTGAAGCCCTCGCCCTCGCTGAACGCAATTTCAGGCGTTGTCGACTCAGCAGATCATGTCAATTGCATCAAGGCAGTTGGTGGCAGCCTTTGACGCCCTGGTTCGGAGAGTTCGATCTTGTGCTGAGCAATCCCCCATACATCCCGTCCGAGTTGATCAATGATCTGCATCCAACGGTGCGAGATCACGAGCCACGTTTGGCTCTCGATGGTGGTGCTGATGGATTGGATTGCATCCGAACGATTATTGCGGGAGCCGCTCAGGCGCTTGCGCCAGGCGGGTGGTTGCTTCTGGAACATCACCATGACCACAGCCAGCGCGTGTTGACGCTGCTTCAAGAGGCAGGGCTATCGAATATTGGATCTAGTGCTGACCTGACTGGGACCATCCGTTTTGCGACGGCTTGCCGCGCTCCTGATGGCGCTGCGGCTGATCGAATCCAGGTGGCACCATGACCCCAGAGCTTGATCCCGCTGAACTGGCGAAAAAGCTGCTGCAGGGTGAACCGGCAGTCATTCCAACGGATACCGTCCCAGGCTTGGCGGCAAAGCCTGAGCATGCACAGCAGTTGTGGCACCTCAAACGTCGTCCCGCGGACAAACCGCTGATCTTGATGGC
>CAZJLQ010000437.1:0-1325 GCA_964546675.1 uncultured Synechococcus sp. | reverse complement strand
CGGGGCGGATGCCGGAGAAGGTGCTGGATGTGATCGAGATGGAATCCACCATCAATGATCCGATGGCCGTGGTGCTTGCGGGGCTCGCCCTTGCCCTTGCCGGTGGGGAGGGCTTGGCCACGGCTGAACTGGTCACGGACGTGGTGCGTCAGTTCCTGCTGGGTGGGTTGCTCGGTTTCATCGGCGGCAGCGTGATCTCCCAGCTGCTGATGGGCCGCACCTCTCTCACTCGCGGCTCGATGCTGCCGGTGGTGAGCCTGGCGTTGCTGCTGGTGCTCTCCGGTGGCACCACCTTGATGGGGGGGAGCCCACTGCTGGCGGCGTATGTGGCAGGGCTGGTGCTCGGTAATGGCAATGCAGCGGATCAGCGTGTTCTGGAGGAGGCCCACTCCAGCTTCGCGAAAATGGCGGAGCTGATGCTCTTCCTTTGCCTTGGGCTGGTGGTGGAGCCGGCGGATGTGGTGCGTGCCGGTGCCTGGGCTTTGGCGATCTTTGCCGCCATGCAGGTGGTGCGCTGGCTAATGGTGCAGCTGCTCCTGTTGCGATCCAATTTCACAGCGGGTGAGCGAGGGTTCATCTGCTGGACCGGGCTGCGGGGGGCTGTGCCGATCGCCATGGCGATTCAGGCCTGGAACTCACCGGCCAGCTGGGGAAAGCTGATGCCGCCGTTGGCGTTGTCGGTGGTTCTTCTGGGGCTTGTGATTCAGGGATTTGCACTGGTCCCGATCGCCCATCGGCTCGGGGTGGTAACGGAGCCGCAGGAGCCTCAGTCCTCTTAGCCTCCTCGCCGAACAGAACAGTCCAAGCGTCGATGCGCCTGCTACTTCTCGGTTGCACCGGTTTTGTCGGTCGCGAACTGATCCCGCTGCTCCTCAAGGCAGATCATCAACTCACCGTTGTGAGCCGCCGTCTTCCGCGGGGATACGACGCTGAACGATCCGCGGGTCAGCTCACGTGGCTGCAGCTGGATCCGTCCCGCCCCCAGTCCTGGCAAGTGCCAGAGATGAAGCAGGCGGTTGAGCAGGCTGAGGGAGTGGTGAATCTCGCGGGCGAACCGATTGCCGAGAAGCGTTGGACCCCCAGTCACAGGCAACAACTGGAGCGAAGCCGGCTGGACACCACACAATTTCTCGTCGATGCGATCAGCGCTTCGCCCACGCCCCCGGCCGTGCTCGTCAACGCATCGGCCGTGGGGTACTACGGCAGCAGTGCATCGGCTCGTTTTGTTGAATCAAGCCCTGCGGGCGCCGATTTTCTGGCTTCGCTCTGCCAACGCTGGGAAACAGCAGCCGCCGCCGTACCTCCCGCAACCCGGCAGCTCACCG
>CAZJLQ010000436.1:0-1328 GCA_964546675.1 uncultured Synechococcus sp. | reverse complement strand
CCTGGCCAAGACCGGCCATCAGTGATTCCCGCGCCACTCGGCTGAGCGTCTGAGCCTCATCGCTCGCATCCCCGACGCAGATGCTGACGCAGCTGTCACCGTGATATCCCTCGAAGTAAGCACCGGTATCCACCTTCAGCAGGTCGCCTTTGCGAATCACCCGCTTTTTGCTGGGAATGCCATGCACCACTTCGTTGTTGATGCTGGCGCAGATGCTGGCAGGGAAGCCGTGGTAGCCCTTGAAACTGGGAACAGCACCCATCTCGCGAATTCGGCTTTCCGCGAAAGCGTCGAGATCTCCGGTTGTCTGACCGGGTTCGACCATGGCCATCACCTCACGGAGCACCGTGGCGACGATCGCGCTGGCCTGACGCATGATCTTGACTTCACGGGCCGATTTGATTTCAACACCACGGCGCTTCTGAATTCGAGGGCCTGTGGCGGTGACACGTGAAGACTGCGTGGTGGCCAGCAAGTCAGCAAATAAATTCATCAACCACCTCCATATCCGTCACGCTATCAAGATCAACCTCGGATAAGTAGCCCATGGCCTGGTTTGTGCAGGTTCGCGAGCTGCATCGACGCGTGGCTCCCCTTGTTTTGCTCCCCCTTCTGATCACCGTGCTCAGCGGCGTGAGTTACAGACTGGCCAGGGATTGGTTGGGGTTCAGTCGCGATCAGGTGCACTGGATGATGGTCGTCCACGAAGGGGAATGGCTGGGAGCGGACCTGGAGCCCGTGGTGGTGCTTCTCAATGCGCTGGGGCTGCTCTGGATGTTGATCAGTGGGGGGGCTTTACTGATTCAGCGCTGGCGCCGACGGGTACACTGATTGTTTGGCGATACAACGCGGAGCTGGGATGGCAGCCGACCCCAAGGACACGACTGTGACGGACGAGAACCCGGATGGCGCCGCCGAGGTGGCCGCGAAGGCAACGGTCAGCACAACCGGGACAGCGACCGCATCCCGCAAGTTGAGCGCTGAAGAGCTGATCAAGGGATTCGAGCAGGCCCAGCTGAAGAGCGAGCTCCCTGAGATCTATGTCGGAGACACTGTTCGTGTCGGCGTGCGGATCAGCGAGGGCAATAAGGAACGCGTCCAGCCCTATGAGGGTGTCGTGATTTCCAAACGTCATGGCGGCCTGAACGAAACGATCACGGTTCGACGGATCTTCCAGGGCATTGGTGTGGAACGGGTTTTCATGCTGCACAGTCCTCAGGTGGCCTCGATCAAAGTGGAACGGCGAGGTAAAGTACGCAGGGCGAAGCTTTTTTATCTGCGGGAACGGGTGGGCAAGGCCACCCGCGTGAAGCAGCGCTTCGATCGCT
>CAZJLQ010000435.1:0-1328 GCA_964546675.1 uncultured Synechococcus sp. | reverse complement strand
CGAAATCTGAATCTCCCATCCCGCCGAACCAAGATTCAATTCATAATAATACGTATAAGAGATCATGCCCATCATTATATCATCCGGTAGTTTAATTTGATCCTGAGTAAGATCAAAATCCTGGATATATTTTGTACCCTCGCTTTGCCCTCCACTTTCAAAAATATCAGCACCACCACCGCCTGTGAGAGTATCTTCCCCTTTGCCTGCATCAAGAGTATCTGAACCTAAACCACCTTCAAGGACATCATCACCAGCACCACTCCTCAATACATCATTACCACCATCACCCTGCAACGTATCAGCACTCGTTCCACCCGTTAAATCATCGTTGCCATCACCGCCTGACAACGTGCCTTGTCCTTGAGATCCATCAAGCTCGTCATCTCCGGCCATTCCGTTAAGTTGATTCTCATCACTACCGCCATCTATGACATCAGGTTGGGATGAGCCAAAGAGGGTATCGTTCCCAGCACCTCCAGAAAGTTTGTTCGTATCTGAAGACTCTGATCGCGATTTTGTGTCACTGAGTTGGTTAGGGTCAGAAGCATAAATCAGATCGTCACCTCCCTGCCCATCTACAACATCACTACCAGAACCACCTATTAAAACATCCTGTCCTGATCCACCATATAGTTTGTCGTCCCCGCTTCCGGCATCTAAAAAGTCATCCCCAACATCACCTCTTAGTTCGTCGTTATTTTCTGCTCCTACCAAGGTGTCATTACCGCCCTCGCCTTTTAAAACATCTTTATTCGTGGAGCCAACAACAGTATCATTGCCAGCACCAGCCGTGATTTCAAATATATAATCAATAAAAGCGTTAAAACTGGGAGCAGGCTCGACTGTAAACTCAGGTCCGCCTTGGTAAAGCGTGCAGGGCGTCAAATCAAGATCAACATCTTCAAGACCAGACATTGCTTTAAAAGTATTTTTTCTCGATTGTGTATTAGATTTATAAATTGTTTTGTAAGAGTCCAAATCCTGCAGTAAAGGTTCGCATTCATCAGGTGGAGAGGGAACCAGATCATCAGTATGAATATTGCCATCATCATCGGCCGCCACGATCATTGATGCAGGATCAAATTGTTCAGAGTTGACACCCAATAAAGTTATCTGCCATTTTGCTGATTTGACCAAAAGATCTGAATCAGTTTGTGTAAAGCTCAAAGTGGCACGGTCAATCCCCTCCCACAATGCCAGCTTGTCTTTAGCGACATCAAAATCATCTATGGTTACTTCGCTTACTACAAGATAAGGACCATCCAAGTTCTCAGGTAAATCAACCACAAGATCGGCATCATCGATCACCAAGCCGCTTTCAGCAT
>CAZJLQ010000434.1:0-1334 GCA_964546675.1 uncultured Synechococcus sp. | reverse complement strand
CAATAGAACTCACAATCTTTTTCAAGAGCGGGAACACGTCTAAGTTCATCAAACGCTATAGGTCTAATGAAAGAATCATCTTTAAATTCATCTATCTGTTCTTCAAGAGCAGTATAAATGAAGAAAAAATCAGCAATAAGTTGTTTGTAACTCTCCTTATCCACTACACCAGCAAGAAAGTTCGTGACGAACCCTGTGTTTTCTGCCATAGTATGGGATTTTTGAGTTCCCTTCTTGATTGCTTTAGAAAATGTTAGTAAAGTCATGATGAGATTATAGTGTATCTTTATCCTTTTGTCCAGCGGGGTGAAATGAGTATTCATTATCCCACTTAAAAGGAGTATTGTTCATTTCGTGTTTTTTGTCTTTTATAAAGCTTTCTAAGACTTTTTCGACAAGTGATTTAATTTTCTTTATCATTGATGTAATCCACAAATAAAATACCCTCTAAATGGTCAATTTCGTGCTGAACCACTCTTGCAGCAAGACCATCTAGTTTCCATTTCTTATATTTACCATCTTTATTTTGGAAGGTTACTTTTATTGACTTAGGACGTAAAACTTCCCCATTTTGGTCTGGCACACTCAGACACCCTTCATCAAATAACACCTTTTCTTCACTTTTCCACGTTATTTTGGGATTTACCATCAAATGAGCATATTTACCGTGTTCTTCTGTAGTCTCATCTACCACAATGACTCTTTTATTGATTCCTACCTGTGGTGCAGCAAGACCAATACCATCAGATGCCCACATTGCTTCACACATCTGATCGTAGAGTTCCGACATCTCTTTTTTGTCAAATTCTACTTCTTCTGATTTCTGCCTTAGGCATCTATCTCCAATAGTCTTTATTTTTAGCATAATCCGTCTAATACGTCCTCTGGGAAATCATAAGGACCGTCTAATTTCTTTTGTAACTCTCTTTCATCCAAAATATCGTTAATAAGTTCTCTCAACTCAAGGCGAAGTTGAGGATGAAGGTAAGGATACTGATATTCATCCTTTTTCAAGTTTTTAACGTATTCAGGCATTTCTACAGGTTTGGGACTTTTCCATAATCCTGTGATAGGGTCTCTTTCAGTCATCGTGATCATCAAATGGGTCATCTAATCCTTCGTTTGCAAAGAATCCTCTGTAAATGCCATAGAATATGCACAATACAGTGATAACTGCAATCGAGATTGGGAATGTAATGTTGGGGTCAAAATTATAATGTGGAATAATCATTTTCTAACAATAAAAACGTCACCTTCGCCGTCATCATCCTCATCTGTAGATGGGTTGAAAACTAGCAGTTGTTCTCCAGATTTTACATCTTGCATTTCTGGAT
>CAZJLQ010000433.1:0-1356 GCA_964546675.1 uncultured Synechococcus sp. | reverse complement strand
GGAGGCCAGTGCCTACACCTGGCAGACCTCCACCACGCCGATCCCCAACCGGGGAGATGCCACAACACGAACCAACCGTCTGCACAATCTCGCGACTGCCATCAGCAGAATCCACCACCGATTGATCAAACCAGGAGAAGCATTCAGCCTGTCTCAGCATCTTGGTGAACCCACGCAAGCGAATGGTTACCGCTCTGGCCCTGTTTTTGTGGGAGGAGAAGTCCTCTCTGATTCAGGAGGAGGTTTATGCCTGCTTGCCACAAACCTCTACCACTTATTTCTCTACGGCGGCTGCACCATTCTTGAAAGACACAATCACAGCATCGATGCCTATGGAGAAGGACGTTTTTACAAGCTGGGCGAAGATGCAGCGATCGCATTCAGCTACAAAGATCTGGTGATCCGCAATCGTTTTGATCACGGCTTACTTCTATGCATCAGTCTTGATTCAAACGTTGTTCACAGCAGGTTGCTCGCGCTAGAACCAAAACCGATTCAAACCATTATTCGCTCCCAGGTTTTGGAGCGTCACGCTCCGTTGCGGCAGGATCAAACCACTGCCGGTTGGAGCGTGAGCACTGCACGATTCAGCCGGCCGATTCATTCGGGTTCATGGCGGCAGGATTACCTCTCGTTCAGCCACTACAAGCCCTGTTAATAGCCGGTTTGTAATGAACAAACAAAACCTTTCAACTGCACAGCTTCAACGTCGTCGTGATGGGGTGTTTCTTGTTTTAGCTGGCCTTTTTCTCGGCACCCTCGGGATGCTGAATGTGCTGGGGCTCACCCGATTCCTCCAACTCGGTGTGATTGGAAGCTGGCCTGTTGTCGTCGCAGTCGGGGCCTTGCCCTACCCAATCACGTTTCTATGCACCGATCTGATTAGTGAGCTTTGGGGCGAACAACGAGCCAATCAAGTGGTTTGGGTTGGACTCCTCCTCAATGGCTGGGTCGTGCTGATCCTCTGGCTGGGAGGCGTTCTACCGGCCATGCCCGGGACCGACGACTCCACGTTTCGAACGCTTCAGCAGCTCAGCTTTGGTGCCGTTGGTGCCTCGATGGTGGCTTATCTCACGGCCCAATTCGTCGATGTTCGTCTGTTCCATTTCTGGAAGCAACGCACTCAAGGGAAAGCCCTTTGGTTGCGCAACAACGGCTCAACCCTGGTGAGCCAGCTTGTTGATACCAGTGCGGTCGTTTTGATCAGTCACTACGCGGCCCACGTGCTGCCCGTTCAGCCCGATACCCCTGTGCTGCCCCAGCTGGGCAGCTTCATTGCGAGTGGGTATCTGTTCAAAATGCTTGCCGCCTTCGCCGACACCCTCCCTTTCATCTGGTTGACGGGCTGGCTGCGGC
>CAZJLQ010000432.1:0-1356 GCA_964546675.1 uncultured Synechococcus sp. | reverse complement strand
TGTACCGATCACAGTCACTGCACTTTTGATCACTCCCAGGCCGGCAAGCGTTCGACCGACTGAAACCGCCAACTCCCTGGCCTGCTGCTTGGCAAGCTCAATCCCATAGACGCGGGCCAGCTCCATCACCATCTGAGCGTTCACTGCGGCTGTTCCCAGCAGGTCCACGCCCGGCAGGGGATTGGCCGCCACAACGCCAGCGCCAATCCAGCTGTAGCGATCTACACACTTCTGCGCTTCCTGGCGGCGTTGCTTTGTAAGCAGATCGCGTCCTCTCGCATCGAGATGACGGCATTGCAACAGGATGTTGTCGGCGATGAGCTCTTCCCCTTCAGCGTGCAGAACCGCTGCAAGACGTTGAAGCAGTTCGTTCACATCAGCAGCGGGTTGCAGCGGCCTGCCGCCTGGGCGAGGAATGGATTGGGGAGCAGCGCTGCAGGCCAGGATGTCAGTGGGATGAATCAGCCCTTGGCAGCGGGAGCGAAGGATGTCAAGGAGTCTCCGCTCTTCGTCGACACCGCGCAGATCCCGTTTGTTCAGGATCAGCAGAACACGTTTTCCCAGATCTGCAATCGAGCGGATCACCTCCAGCTCCGAAGCCCGCAGATCTCCATCAACAACGACAAGAAGAAGATCAGCACGAACTGCCCGATGTCGTGCCGACTCCTCCCGGGTCCGTCCATCCGGCCCACTTTCAAGAATTCCTGGGGTGTCCACCAATTGGAGGCTTCGGGTGAGTCCCTGCAGACGCATCCGATAGCGGCTGCTTTGTCGGGTTGAACCCATCGCTGCGCTGGTGGTTCCAACCATCTCCTGAAGCAGCGCCCGGATCAGCGAAGTCTTCCCGCTTGATCCGGTGCCGAACACCACGACGACAAGATCGCCGCGGTTCAGCTCCTGTTCAACACGCTCGCGTTCCTGTTGAAGACCAGCGCGTTGCACGTCATTTTCCAGTCGTTCGAGCAACTGATCCAGGCTTCCAAGACTGCGGCTAGCCGCCTGACGTCGATCCTTCGGAAGCTCGAGATCGCGCGCCGGCTGTTGGGTTGTCTTGGATCGGCGTCGTTGCCAGGCCTGCCACCAGGGCCAACCGAACTGCAGAACCAAAGCGGCGATCAGGGCCAGTGTGAGCAGCAGTACCGGAGTGATCAGCCAGCTCGGCAACAGGTAACTCAGATCCCAGAGCAGGGTCCTGATCATCTGGAGCAGCGTTCCCAGAACGATCAGCCCCAGCAGGCCTGCGCCGAGGCCCAGAAGCACTTTGGTCCGGTTGATCACGAGTTCGTCACGCTGCCTCGACCAGCGGCTCGGATGATGTCGCTCCAGAGGCCTGCGTCGAGCGCACTGGAGCTGGAA
>CAZJLQ010000431.1:0-1357 GCA_964546675.1 uncultured Synechococcus sp. | reverse complement strand
CGGCAAGGTCGTAGAAGAACGCGAGGGTTATATCTCCACCAGTCGCGCTGACGCCAAGCAGAAGCTTGCTCAGATCGAGCGTCTGGAAGCGGATCTTGCTGAGCAACTGAAAGACGCAAGACAAGCTGCCCAGGCAGCCATCGTCGATGCGGAACAGGAAGTTGATCGTCTCTATCGCGAGGCGATTGCTCAAGCTGAATCGGAAGCAAACCGAACAAAGGAGCAGTCCCGTCGCGAAATCGAGGCTGAGCGTGAAAATGCTCGGACCCAGCTCGATGCGCAGGTTGACCAGCTCAGCAATCAGATCATCAACAGATTGCTTGCCGCGTGATGACCTTTTTTCCTCTGCTGGCGTCCGAAAGTTTCGGACTTAACTTCAATCCTCTCCAGACCAATCTGGTCAACCTGGCAATCGTCATTGGCGTTCTTGTCTGGTTCCTCAGAGGTTTTCTGGGCGGCATTCTTGAGCGCCGTCGCACAACGATTCTCCAGGATCTTGAGGATGCAGAAGCTCGTCTGACGAAGGCATCGGAGGCTCTGAGCCATGCTCAGGCCGAACTGTCCGATGCTCAGAAGAAAGCCGATCGCATCCGTAAAGACGGCAAGTCTCGAGCTGAAGCGATTCGAGCTGATGGTGAGAAGAAAACCATCTCCGTTATGGCTTCGATCAAACAAGGTGCAACGGCGGATGCAGATGCTGAGGCCAGTCGTATTCGAGATGCTCTGCGCAGAGATGCAGCAACAGCTGCTATCGCCAAGGCACTGAGCGACCTTCCTGGAAGGCTTGATACACAAGCGCAATCCAAGCTCCTTGACGCCTCCATCGCCAATCTGAGGGACGCCTAATGCCTCTTCTCAATTCCCTGGCCACGCCCTACGCCGAAGCGCTGCTTCAGGTGACTGAGGCCCGCAACGAGTCGAAGATCGTTGCTGATCAATGCAAAGAGCTCCTGGACATCTGGAGCGGTTCCGCTGATTTCAGAGATGCCATGGTGTCTCCGGTCCTGGAACCTTCCTCCAAAAAGAAGGCTCTCCAATCGCTTCTTACCGATAAGGTCACACCTTCCTTGATGAATCTCCTCAAGGTTTTGGCTGACCGGCAAAGGCTTCAGGCTTTTGATGCGGTGATGGAACGTTTTCTCGAGCTTTACAGAGAACAACAGGGCATCACCCTTGCTCAGGTTCGTTCCGCTCAGCCCCTCACTGCAGAACAGCAGTCAGCTCTGTCCAGCAAGGTGCAGGCTATGGCCGGCACCGACAAGGTCGATATCGACCTCAGTGTGGATCCAGCTCTGATCGGCGGTTTCGTCGTGAGTCTCGGATCCCAGGTGATCGACGCCACCCTCTCCGGGCAGGT
>CAZJLQ010000430.1:0-1360 GCA_964546675.1 uncultured Synechococcus sp. | reverse complement strand
CCCTATAATTTGGACACTTTAAAAAGTGCCAATTTTATGAGAAAAAGGATAGATCATGAAGGACTTAAGTAAAGAACAAGTAAATATTCTTAAAAAGCATAAATCAGTGGAAAGGATCACATCTAAGCATGTGGTCTTTTCTTTTGAATTCAAAATAAAAGCTGTAACCAACTATCTGGGCGGCACTCTCGCCAATGAAACCTTTGCAAGTGAAGGTTTAGACTTCTTGCCTTCTAAAATGAAAACCAATTCAGTACTACGTTGGAAAGAGCAGTTTCTAAAGGAAGGTGAAGGTGGCCTTAGGGAAAAAAAGAAAGGTCGCCAATCTATCCACTCAAAAAGCAGCTCAGCTTTAAGCTACGAAGATTTACTTGCGAAGGTAGAATATCTAGAGCAGGAGAATGACTTCTTAAAAAAGCTAAAGGCCTTGGGAGAGGAAGAGTAAGTGAGAAATATGAGTTAATTCTCAAGGCATATAACTTTTCAAAAAACAGAATTCAAATAAATACCCTCTGTGCGACAGCTGAGGTTTCTCGAAGTGGCTTCTATAGCTGGTTATCTAGAAGGTCTCCTCAGGATCAGAAAGACCTAGAGAGCTATAATCTTATCAATAAGTATTTTAGGAAGCATAAAGGTAAGCTCGGCATTCGACCTTTAAAGATGCATATAGAGCGACATGAAGGAGTTAAAATAAATCTCAAGCGTATCGCAAGAGTTAAAAGAAAGTATAATTTAATCACGCAAAAAAGAAAGAAATCAAAACTTCGAATTAGCGCAATAAAGTCGACAGAAAATCGAACTTGTGAAAACGTTCTTCAACAAAATTTTAAAGTAGATAAGCCAGGGGAAGTTTACTCAACAGACGTAACCTATTTAATAAATAAGAATGGCACTAGAGCATATCTTTCTAGTGTAAAAGACCTTTGTACAAAGGAAATAGTGGGCTTTAGTGTTTCAGGAACAAATGATTTGGAGTTTGTTATCAACTCAGTAAATGAATCTTTAGAGTATGCTTCAGGTAACTTGTTGATTCACTCAGATCAAGGTTTTCAATACACTAGTGCTGCTTATCAAAACTTCTTAAAATCAAATGGAGTACAACAATCTATGTCTCGCAAAGGGAACTGCCTAGACAACGCTCCTATTGAAAGTTTTTTTGGGCACATGAAAGATGAGTGTGATGTTAAGAATTGGAAGAATCTTGGAGAACTAAGAAGAAAAATAAAAGACTATATCAAATATTATAATGAAAAAAGGCCTCAGTGGGGCTTAAAAAGAAAAACTCCGGTTGAATACCGGAGCTTTGTAAGTTAAATCTTGAAGCACCTTTTTGTCTGTCCATTTTTAGGGGGACAGATCA
>CAZJLQ010000429.1:0-1396 GCA_964546675.1 uncultured Synechococcus sp. | reverse complement strand
CTTTAGTAGATATCGATATACCATTCATTGTTGGTGATTTTTGTGAGCTCGTGGTCATTGGCCTCCACGTCCCAGAGCACGGCGATCAGGTCTTTTCCGTTTGTGATCAGCGTGTCGCCTGCCCGGTCTGTACGGATGTTGATGCGCTTGGCTTTTCCTTCGAGGTAGATGAAGTCGGCATTTTTTTCAAAGTCCATGATGTTGTCCACATTATTCTTTCCCTTGCTGAGCTTTGTGTCGATGACAAACATGTCATTGCCTTCGCCTCCAATCAGTGAGTCGTATCCCTGGCTGCCAATGATGATGTCGTCTCCTCCTTTGCCATTGATGGAGTCATCTCCTTTGTTGCCATCGAGGTAGTCCTCGCCGCTGCCGCCGATAATGTTATCTGTCGACGTGCTGCCTGTTTTTTCAATCGGTTTGGAGATCGAACGGGTTTTGTATTTTGAGGCCAGGGAGATTGCCTCGTTGAGATTGAGATAATTCCCATCTTTAACCAGATGATTAAATTCTTTGTATTGATCTGCACTGCTTGTTAAGACATCTTCAATCTCTTGTGGGCTGAGTGACGGATTCTCGGCTTTCACCAGAGCGGCTGCACCTGCGACAACGGGACTGGCCATGCTGGTGCCATCAAATGCTTTGTAGCGCGATTTTGTGACCGTGCTCAAAATTCCAGCGCCGGTCTTCTTGAATGTGTCACCGCCGGGGGCTGCAATCGTCACTTTGCTGCCCACATTGGAGTACGAGGCAACGTCGCCAGTGTTGGTGATGGAGGCAACCGAGATCACGCCAGGGATGAATTCGCTGTAGACAGCTGGATAACTAATCCACCTTTCATTGTCAAAATTAATCTCTTCATTCCCGGCTGCAATCACGATTGATGTGCCGTTATTAACAGCCCTTTCCAACGTATTTTTTGTATCTTCATGCCATTGTGGATATTTCTCAAAAAACTGTCTGGCATTGAGTTTAAACTCTTCCCCAAGCGACATGTTGATAATGTCAGCGCCATTGTCAACCGCATAATCGATGCTGTCGAGCACTGAGTACCAGAATTCGAACATTCCGGCATTGCCATCCCCTGCCTTCCCAAAAACATCGAGGGGCATGAGCTGAACGTCCCACGTCACACCAGTGATGCCGATCCCGTTGTTCCCTTCAGCGCCAATAATTCCGGCCACATGGGTTCCATGGGAATCCGGTACAGGATTTGGTGTGTTATCGGCAAAATTCCAGCCGTAATAGTCATCCTTGAATCCATTGTTATCGTCATCCTCGCCATTGTGAAAGATTTCATCCTTGTTGATCCAGATATTGCTCGTTAAATCGGGGTGGCTCAGTTGAATGCCGCCATCGATCACTGCCACAACAACATTGGGGCTGGCTCGTCTCT
>CAZJLQ010000428.1:0-1403 GCA_964546675.1 uncultured Synechococcus sp. | reverse complement strand
TCAGGTAAATCAACCACAAGATCGGCATCATCGATCACCAAGCCGCTTTCAGCATTTCTAAATTCGTCTATATATTCTCCAACACCTTCAATAACCGTCGTACCAATCAGAGAATTTTCAGGATAATTTTCCGTTCCTTCTTTTGAATAAACAAGAGCGTGTACCGCTGTTTCTCCTGGTGAAAGCTCAAATTCAACAGTGATATTTTTTCCAACGACTAACTTATCAATGATGTCTCCATCTGCTTTGAAATTCCCAATATTGTCCTCGCCAGCAGACAATATATAAGTGTCTGAATTGGGTGTTAGCCCACCAATAAGTTTGTCATTTCCTAGTCCTCCATCCAGGGTATCTGACCCGTCAGAATCTTTTATATTGGAAAGCTCATCATCAAAGATGCTGGCAATTACATTGCCATATGGATCGCGTGTTTTGTCAGAGCCACCACCACCATGGATAAAATCATTACCATTACCCCCTTTTATTGAGTCATCCCCATACTGCCCGTAAACCGTATCGTTTCCACTACCAGCATCAATGGAATCGTCAAAGGACCATCCATTATCTATCAAACCCTGGCCCTTATAAGAAGTATAACCTTCGTCACCTTGTACGAAATCCTTACCAGAACCTCCATTAATGGTGTCGGCACCGTAGCCTCCTGCCAGAACATCATCACCACCTTTCCCTTCAATTGTTTCCGAATCTATAGTTGCCCATACGCTGTCATCTTTATTACCTAACTCATAACGAGCACCATTAAATATCCCAGAGTAATCAGAAGGAGGCCTCCCCACTGAAATAGACTTCTCTAAATATTTCATTACGTAAGAGTAATCATTGGCGTTGTCGCCATACAAAGTAACAGCGTCAAAACCATCTTCATCTTCGTTGGGAACGACCACTTTAAATTTATTAAGTGCCCACTCATCATCTGAGCCTACGTATACAGCCGCTCCGTAGCCCCCATTTATATAGAGATTCTTGGAATAAGTTGAGGAACTAATAAGATCTCCACGGAATTGCTTTGCTGTTACGATCGAACGAAAATCATTTGTAAATTGTGAGTTTTTATAAGAAGTTATTTCACCCTTCAAGTTCTGGTCATCTTCACTCAATGTCTTGATGTATTTTACTTCATCATCACCGCTACCATCAAATTTTGAATCGTAAATCAACACATCATTCTGGAAAAAATAGCCGGTTGTTACACGGCTTTCATCAGGGAGATATTCCCCTCTGGTGACAAATGGTTCGAAATCCTGGATGATACTCACACTATTTTCACGTACCCTGAATTGGTCTGCGCCGTCACCACCATTTAGCGTACTCGTACCTGTCTTTGGATCCAAGAAGTCATTCGAACCCAACCCTGAAATACTCACACTCTCATTATTTTTACC
>CAZJLQ010000427.1:0-1424 GCA_964546675.1 uncultured Synechococcus sp. | reverse complement strand
CTGGCCTCATTCCGCTACTTGCGCCTCCCGGGCAGCCTCCAACTCTCAAGCGCGGATGGGGCTTCGTGAGCATCTCGCACACCCATGACGCGCTGGCTCTCGGTTGGTCTGTTTTGCCAATCGGCATTGACCTGGAGCGCTCGGATCGATCGTTTGATGCGCTGACACTGGCCAGGCGCTTTTTTGATTGCCGCGATTTGGATGGCTTGGACTCCATGCCTTCGGAGGCTTGCAGATCGGAGGTGCTGCGTCAGTGGCTTGCCAAGGAGGCGGCGATCAAATGGCAACGCGGTTCGCTGGCCCGAGATTTATCCGCCTGGTCATGGTCGGGGAATGCGGTGGAGGCCCATCACCTCGAAGACGATCGCCAGGTTCGCGTCCGCCATCATCAATGGGGAGACTGGTTGATCGCTGTCGCGAGTGATGTCGGTCAGTCGGGACAGGGTCTGCAGATCTGCCTACGGTGAATGGGTTTTTCTAAGGATTGATGGCCGCTCGATTGATCGCCGTGCGATTGAGCAGCGGCCTGGCTGCCATCGGACTGTTGGTGATCGGTTGGGCAGGCCTTGTCAAACCTCGTCGCGCGATCGGCCTTGATGGTGCCTCGCCACTGACGCTTGCTTCAGGTCAGAAAACAATGGTCTCCCATCTCAGCGAGCGGGAAATCACATTGGATCAACGTCGCGAAGCGGAAGCGTTGCTGATGGATTTCACGCGCGCACAGATGACGCGTCACTACTGGGGTGAATTCGCGGATTCGCTGCTGGCTCTTGGGCTCTCCTCATCCAGCGATGTCACCGCAAGGGTGGAACGGGATGCGGTCTCGACCAAATTGTGGATCGTGCCAAGACGGGGGCGGGAAGCCTATTTGGCCCTCGTGGAACGGCGCAGCAATCAATTGTTCACGCAGCATTGCAAGGGAGATCGTGAGCGCGTTGGTCAACCATTTGCAGGAAACTGTCCACCGTCATGGAGCCCTCTGGAGATCGAGGCACAGGGCAGCTGAGCATCTGGCAAGGCAATCGCGTACGAATGGTCCCAATTTGGGCTGCCTCTGCTTCGGCAGGGAGTTGGCGTTTTTTCTCTGGGCAGCTATTTTTTACTTGACGTCCCCTTTTGTCGTCCGTGTTCACTCGTCTCGCAGCTGGCGTTCTCGCCGGCGCATCTCTTGCCGCTCTGGCAGCTCCTGCTGAAGCTGGTACCAAGCGCCCTGTTCGTTGGAACACCGGTGGTGCTGTCTGGACCACCACGTCTTCCGAATTCAAGACTTTCTTCACCACTGGAGAAATCACCGACCGCGCCCTGATGGCCGGTATCAACGGTTCCGGTTGGACCGCTGAGGAAGTTCAGGAAGGAATGACCAAGACCTACTCGGTCGATGTGGTTGGCGTGTCCCGCTTCCTGTATTCCGCTGACGGCGTCAA
>CAZJLQ010000426.1:0-1426 GCA_964546675.1 uncultured Synechococcus sp. | reverse complement strand
GTAGGTGCCGAACAGTCCGATGCGAGTGGTGTTGCCTAAGGGGATGTCGAAGCCAAGTTGGCCGCCGCCGCCGTCAAAAGCTGCGGTGCGCCCCTTGGCGGCACCAAGGTGGTTGCGGCCACCGAATCCCCGCACCCACACATTGACGGCGGGGTCGTTGGTGTCCTGGGCGTCGAGCACCGTGTTGGGGCTGATCACCTCCCGGTAGCGGGTGCCGTTGTAGGTGATGATCACTTCGGCGTCGCTGGCGTCAATCGAGGTGTTGCTGCCTTGCGCGAGGAAGTGGTTCTTGAGGGTTTGCTCCAGGTAGGCCTCGGCCTCTGCGTTGCCTAAAGCATCTGTCTTGAGCCAGAGGGGTTTGATCGGTTCGTTGATCGGCTCTGGAGCAGGAGCCGGCTCAGGCTCGAGCGGTGGATCAACGCTCACCTCGGGTGCTTCCTCAAAGGCGCGATAGGGAGCGCGGGGCGGGAACAGGGTGCAGGGCCCAAAGCAGGGCGGCACGATCACCAGCCGGGTTGGATCGTCGAGGCTTTCGCTGCTGGACTCGTCTGCATCGTCATCGTCGTCCTCTGGATTGATCTCAGGTAGGCACACCTCGGCTCCGAAGGGATCGGTGTCGCAGGATTGAGCGCGGGCGGATTGGGGCTCCAAGGCAAACAGTGCCAGCAGCACAGCTGCGCTGGAGGGAAGCAGTTTCATCAGCCAGGGATTGATCCGCATCCGCACCAGACATTGCCTTTCAGCTGGAGTTTGTTGGCTCTGCTTTTCAGCCGCTACTTGCTTCTGCCGATTGTTCAATTGACCCCAACACGTCCAATTTTCTGTTCAGCTGCCAGAGCTGATCAATGACGTCCGATTTGGACCAAGCCAACCAGCCAATCGCTGACGAAGGAGTTCAGCTCAATCGCCGAGATCCCCCATTTGGGGGAGTTGGAATTTGATGAGAATTGGCTAAGAGAAGGAGATCTGTGCCGATGAGCAGCGTGACCCAGATCGCCTCTGTTGCCATGACCAACACCAAGGGTGCATTAAGAGGTCATCTCCTGATTGGTGATAGCAACTGCTCGCAGATCGCGGCTCTGCTGGAGGGTTCCAAGCCAAGCAGCTCGGCGCTGAACGGGCCCCTCAAGCCTCTGGCTGCGATCACCGCGTTGCTGAGGCGACGACGAGAACAGGGTGAGCCAATTCATACCCTGCATCTGATCGCCCACGGCCGACCGGGAGCGTTCCGTTTTGGTGATAGCTGGATTGACGCAGCAGCCCTGAAAGCCCATGCCGATGCGTTGGCCCAGTGGGATGTGGAGACGATTGCCCTGTGGAGTTGCCATGTGGGAGCTGATGCCGGCTTTGTGGCGCTGCTTGCGGAACTCAGCGGTGCACAGGTGTTGGCCAGCGAAGGGTCTGAACTTTTGATGGAAGTCAGCAT
>CAZJLQ010000425.1:0-1435 GCA_964546675.1 uncultured Synechococcus sp. | reverse complement strand
ATTTCGTAGCTTGCTGAGATATTGATCGAGCAGCTCAGGCAGTCGTTCGAAGAGTTCAGGCTTGATGATGTAATCCGCCGCTCCACTCTCCATGGCTTCCTGTCGCTTTCCTTCGTCGTTGAATGAGGTGACAACCAGAGCTGGAATCTTCACCCCGCGTTCATTGAGATGACGAAGGCAGGTCAGTCCGTCCATGACCGGCATCATCAAATCAAGAAGGATCAGATCCACCTTCTCAACGTCCAAACAATCGAGCAGTTCCTGACCGGTGCTGCAAGCCAGGGGGTGAACACCTTCATCAGACAACTCTTCTGCGATCAAGCTACGAAGACGAGGGTCGTCATCGACGAAAGCGACCAGCGGTTTGCCATCCATGCTCAGATGAGGTCAGCTTTGCCCATCTTGACCGGGACTTATTGCCGTCGGAGAAATGGGTCGCCTGAGATTCGAACTCAGGACCAATCGGTTAAAAGCCGAGTGCTCTACCGCTGAGCTAGCGACCCGCCCACCTGGGCATGCCTGATCGGCACTCGACGAATTTATCACTTGAGCATCCGGGAAACTGGAGACTGTCACCCGCTTCTGATGAACGCTGAAGCCCCTTGGCCACCACCAAAGATTGATGCCACAGCCTGGGTTGCGGAGAGTGCGGTGGTGATCGGCGATGTGGTGATGGCTGAAGGGAGCAGTCTTTGGCCCACCGCAGTGGCCCGTGGTGATCTCGAGGCGATCCGAATCGGAGCGTTCAGCAATGTGCAGGACGGTGCCGTCCTGCATGGTGATCCCGGGCAGCCCGTTGAGATTGGACGCGACGTCACGGTTGGTCATCGCGCTGTGATCCATGGCGCAACGCTTGGTGATGGCTGCCTGATCGGGATCGGTGCCGTTGTTCTCAATGGGGTGGTCGTGGGAGAGGGCGCCTTGGTGGCGGCCGGTTCCGTTGTGACCAAGGACGTTCCTCCCCAAATGATGGTGATGGGGATCCCGGCGCAACCCAAGCGTGCATTGAGCTCGGAAACCGTTGAGCAGCAGCGTCTTCACGCCCGTCGCTACGCCGAGCTCGCGTCCCGTCATGCGGCGCAGCACTGAATGCTGCAAATTCGATCAGCTTCAACCTGGGAAGTCCCGGATTTGAAGGATGGTCCGTAAGATCGCCCGAAACTCAGCCTCACCCATGAGCCTCGTCCGAGTCGCCATTGGCCTCGTCCTCATTCTCGGGATCGTTGGTTATTCCGCTTTCAGCGTGATCACCACCGGCCAGGTTCTCGGCATTGACGCCCGTCTATTTCTTGTGGTGGCCCCGGTTCTGGCGGCGGTCAGCTGGGCTGCATTCAACATCGGCCGTGCAGCCATCGGCCAACTGCAGATGCTGATCAAACGAAGTCAGGCTTGATTGCTTCGGCCCTCCTCCCCCCTTCAATGTCTGCAGTGGTGA
>CAZJLQ010000424.1:0-1441 GCA_964546675.1 uncultured Synechococcus sp. | reverse complement strand
TGACCTTCAAGAAGATCGTTTCCTTGTTTGGCCTGTTGATCGCAATTGGAAACATGAAGGTTCTCAATCTGTTGTTAAACCTAATTCTTCAAAGGCTCGTACTCTTGAAGAGCGCTTTGCCTTTGACCTAACAAATGATGGCTTGATAGGTAATTTCAAATCTCTTTATTCTACATCATCCTTTGAGTTGTTTATTAATCTTTCCTCCAACAAATACTATATCAAAGATATATCCAATAAGGCGAATCAAGCAGTTGATTCGCTTCAGAAATTAGTCTTTAAGAAAGACTCACTCATAAAAGAAACAGAGTCTTTGCCTCTGGCTGCAGCAATGATTGATCAGCGGCGTGCATTGTTGTTTAAATCAGTGTCGTCTAATGATTTCCGGATTGGTTTCTATGATGATGGTTGGCAATCAGTAACTGAAGTTAAGGTTGTTAATACGGAATTGCCAGAGAACGAACTCTACAAGTATGAGAAGAAATTTGGTTTTGATTTGAACGATGATTTCTTTGAGGGGTCACCATATGTTTCCCTTACTTTGAAATCGCGGGCTTCACAGGGTGCCAACAAGTATGATAATTCTCTTCGTCTTCTGCATAGTACTTCATCGTTAAACTTATACCAGAATTCTACTAATCTTACTTATCGTGTTGGTTTATCTCAAGATACTGCTGTTCCCTTGCTGAATCTTGAAGGCAAGAAATTCCAGCAGAATACAGGTGATTTTTTAGATTCAAAGTCGTTTGTAGCTGTTGGTCAATCTGAGCAAGGAACCAATATTGCCTTGCTTATAGATAACTCAGCTGTGTCTTCTGGTTGGCCGTTCCGTATTGCTGAATTTGATGATAACTGGAGATATGTCCAATTATTAGGTGTAAATGAAACCCCTATACGATCGCAAGTCGAGCGTATTTTTAATTTTGATACTGATGGCAACGGTGTTGTTGGTGTTACTGGCACGTTTGATCAATCATCCCCATCAGCGAAGAAAGTTTCTTATCGTACTGTTCAATCCAATGGTAATTTAACTCTGCTCCAGGACGAATTAAGTCGTTCCTATGCAGCTCGTCTCAACGACAATTCTCCAATCTTACTTTTAGATTACAATGGTGAGTCGATCAATGATCATACGATTAAAGGTTACTCACTTGTAGCTTTATCAAGTTCTGGATCTAAAAATCAGCTTTTATTCTTTAATCCTGTTACCAAAAAAGCAAAGATATGGACATATGACGATTCGTGGACGTTATGGCTCAATGAAGAATCAGTATCCGATTTTAATTCGCAATATGCACTTGATTTAGAATCATCTTTTCAATTTGATCTCAACAATGACGGTTATCTTGGCGGTACCTTTCTGTCGAGTGGTACGAATTTACATTTCAGCGACTCGCAGACGGCTGAAAACGTTGATGTGACAATCAAGGAAGATCTCGTT
>CAZJLQ010000423.1:0-1446 GCA_964546675.1 uncultured Synechococcus sp. | reverse complement strand
GCCAGAAGGCCCAGTGCGGCAGGCGCCACCAGCAGCTGCTGGAAGAGTTTCATGAAATTACTCACACACAAAAAGGGCAATGCCCGTGTGAAATATGCACCGGCTTAAAGCTAAAAAAGGTAGCAAGTGATCCAAGGCCGAGAAAAACAGTAGCAACAACTACAGCAACAAATTGATAACCTTAATAGGCAATGCTTGCATTAAAAAACTCAATCAACGAGGCCAAAAAGAAGAGAACATAAAGCAATCGCTGCACTTGCAAACAAAATTCCAATTAATTGTGTTCATGAAAAGCCTTCAAAGACTCAAGCCGAATGAGGTCTAGGCAAGTCTTTCGTAACTCTACAAACTCACGACTTACCGTCGTGTCACTATTACGAGGACGAGGCAAATTGACTGGGAGATCGCGGACAATCCTGCCAGGATTAGAGCCCATCACAAGAACACGATCCGATAGAAACACTGCTTCATCAACATCATGAGTGACAAACAGGACAGTGATCGATAAATCCCTCCATAACCTCAAAAGATTCTCCTGCATCATCAAACGTGTTTGAGAATCCAAAGCCCCGAACGGCTCATCCATCAACAGCAGTTTGGGGTAATTGGCCAGGGCTCTCGCAATACCAACCCTTTGCTGCATTCCACCCGACAACTCATGAGGATAATACTCTGCATACTTACTAAGACCGACCATTCTCAGAAAAGTCTGAGCAGTAGCCTTGGGGGATCCCTTGCCTCGACCGGTAACCTCAGGGCCAAAGGCAATGTTTTGAAGAACAGTTTTCCAAGGGTAAAGCGAATGCTGCTGAAAAACCATTCCACGATCTGGGCCAGGACCAGTGATGGGTTCTTGATCGACTGATATTGACCCAAGAGTCGGCTTAACAAACCCCGCAACACAATTGAGTAACGTCGATTTACCACATCCTGAAGGGCCTAGTAAACAGACAAATTCTCCAGGACGAATCGAGATGTTGACATCCTGTATAGCAAGAACATCTTGGCCACGACTACTAAAAGAAACGGATAAATTATCGATCGAGACCTGTCCTTGAGTGACCAAGGGCTGTGATGCAGATGCTGACATGATCAATCAGAAAAGTTAAGAGCGTGATTTGCCAAACACTGAATCCAAAGAATCAGTGAATGCTTTGGCAAAATAAGCAACAACACCATCGTTAAAAGCTGGTGCCATCGCCGTTAGTCCAAATGGCATACCATTCGGATAAAATGTGAATGGGAATGAGAAGGCACAAAGATCAAGTACATTGGCGAAATAGGAATAGAAACCAAACTGGTTGTTAAGCTCTACAGGATTAGCCAGGATTTGATTAACAGTACAAAGGGGGGCAACAGTGGGGAACATAAATACTTGATCTTGCTTGGCAAGCGCGCGAATCTCAGACTTGATTTGGTTAACGCGAGATTGTGCCTCAAACACCT
>CAZJLQ010000422.1:0-1463 GCA_964546675.1 uncultured Synechococcus sp. | reverse complement strand
GAACCGAGCAGGTTGGAGCGGACATCCATTTTCTATGGAGTCTCGTTTCCGTGGAACACATAATGAATGACCCTACTGCCTCCCGACTTGGGCTTCGACCGAGATAAGTACTACCGAGATCTTGAATACCGCAATGAATGTGATCAAGAGATAGCAGCTGAGCGCCATGAACGGATGCAGCTGCTATTTAACCCATGCCTAATAAGCAGTGATGCTTACTAACTAGCAAAGTGACTACGTGACCACTATCTCTCCTATACCTTTTTAGATTAAATACATATAGGTATAGAGGCCTGCATATTAAATATAGGCATATAGAAAACAAGGGTAGTTAGCGTAGTCACCTGCTTTAAATCTCAAAGACCTCAGTTATATCAGCAGGTTTCGAGGATACATATGACCACTACTCCTGTCCGTTCGATTGTTGAACAAGTGAAAGAAGCAAAGCCCACTCGTACAATGTGCAAGCGAACAACGGCTGCTACCAAGACAGCCAAGCGTTCTCCTGCTAAAGCAAAGGCAGTACCCAAACCAACGAAGATCGCTGTTATGGCTAGGCGTCTTGCGTGAAGCTACCAGCCCTCATCTCATCGTCTCTTGTTGCACTGCCTCTTCTTACAGGCTGTCAACCTCCCCTACCTGACTTTTGGTCAAGACGGGATGCTCTTAGTAACTGCGACCAAGAACTTTACAAGGCAATGTCAATTATTAAAGCAGAGGAAAAACTAATTAGGCAAAACCCTCGCCTATTTGATATTGATCGCGATGATTACCATAACAACTTCCAATATGGCTTCATCCACAGCGATGAATACACCTCTAGAGAAATTACTCTGGTTTACTGCGAGCCGATGCAGAACGAGCGATGGAAACAGCATGGATATGTCACTGGCTTTATTGAATGGACAGAGAAAGGGGAGGAAGAGGTAAAGCCAGCAACAGTTGAGAGAGTTATTGTGTCCGATTCAAAAAGCTTTCCTTGGGAGCCCTAGTTGAGCAAGCCACACAACAGTAAGCAACAACCAGTCTTAACAGCTGGGTTCAGCATTAATGCCCTAAAGTGATCAACAATGAAACGACGCACATTGCGAAGAATTCTTATCATTCCGGCCCTCCTGTTATTCGGAGCCTGCTCCCAAGCGCCAAGCCCTCTTGTGGCTTTGAAATGTAGGGCCGAAAGTATTAGAATTGAGTTTATAACAGTTCCAGGAATGGAGGATGCCAACTCAGATACTTGCGAAACGTAGTTCAATTTACTGATAAACGATAAAACTAAACGGGTCGATGTTTGGTACGATTTTGACCTCGATTATCTTGGCACACGACCTAATACTAGGTTTAGTCCTGACTTCATTCGTTGGCCATGGTTGACCAGCCGGAGTTCCTGACAAAAATATCTGGCAACTTAATAGGAAGACGCTCGAAATATGACACGAATACGTAGTAAAGTATATGCCCACTAG
>CAZJLQ010000421.1:0-1474 GCA_964546675.1 uncultured Synechococcus sp. | reverse complement strand
CCGGTTCGCCTGGCTGTCCGATGAGTGGTATCTGATGGCGGACCTGCCGCTCCCCCCTCGTCCTGACTACGAGGATCTGCCGCAGCAGGAAAATGGCGTGGGGAGCATTCGCGCGTTTCTCGAATCCCTTGATCAGGCGACGCAGGACCTGCCAACACGCGTTGAAGTGCCCTGTCGTTCGAGCTGGGTTGTGGGCCGGATTGTCGACTGCGCACTTCAGTCGGTCGCCGATCGTCTTAACGCCGTGGAGGGTGTGTCCTTTCAATTGATCGGACTGCCCAGTCCCTACTGGGGGCAGGATCAGGTTGTCACCGGCCTTCTCACCGGTCAGGACCTTCTCGATGGACTCGCGGGTCGAGATCTGGGGGATCAGCTTCTGTTGCCCTCGGTGATGTTGCGTCAGGGGCAGCCTGTTTTTCTCGACGACATGACGCTCGATGAGCTGCGTGATCGCCTGCCTGTGCCCGTACGGGTGGTGCATGGGGCGGCTGACATCGTGGCCTCTGCCCTCAAATCAGTAGGAAAAACTCCCTAAGCTCCGGCGAGATTTTGTTATGCCGTGCGCCGCTTCACCGCAGCCTCCTGTCTTGTTGCAGGACTCTTGGTGACTGGCGGTTCGTCCGCTTTTGCGCAGGCTCCTGAACCAGAGACTTCTGAACAGGACAACGTCACCTATCGCCTTGATCAGGAGACGTTGCCGAATGCCATCGACCTGAAGGGTCCACGGCCCAAGGCGGATCCCTCGGCACTTCCACCGGCGGCCACGACCCTCCCCGATGGTGTGGAGGATCTCAAGGCCCCCCCCAGCCTCGCTCTGCCGAATCAACCGGAACAGGTGCGGGTTCGAGAACTGCGCCCCCTCACCCTGGACCAGGCGCTTGAGGTTGTTGAAGTCAACAGCCCTTCACTCAAAGCGGCTGCAAGCCGAGTTGACCAAGCCAAATCACGACTCCGGGCCGCAATTTCCGCCTGGTATCCAACGGTGAGTCTTCAGGCGAATGGTTTTCCTCAGTACTTTAAAAGTTACCGATACCGCAATCCTGAATTCACTAAACGCACAGTCCCTGCTCAGACTGGTCCATTAGGTCAAATCATTCCAGAGCGAACAATTGACGGTCAAAATGAGTTTTATACCCGTCAGTGGGCCGTCAACTTTGGTGCTTCAGTCAATTGGAACATCATTGATCCAGCACGGGTTCCACAGATTGCACTTGCCCGGGATAATTTCGAGAGGACGCGCGATGCCTATCTGATCGCCTTAAGAGATTTGCGTCTCCAGGCTTCAAATGTCTATTTCGAGTTGCAATCCGCCGATGAAGGCGTGCGTGTCGGCCAGGCTTCCGTCAAGGCTTCCCTGCTCAGCCTTCGCGACGCAAGGGCACGTTTCAACGCTGGTGTTAACACCAAATTGGATGTGCTGGAAGCGGAAACGCAGCTCGCCGAAGACCGCAAACTCTTCCGCGAAGCGATGGAC
>CAZJLQ010000420.1:0-1482 GCA_964546675.1 uncultured Synechococcus sp. | reverse complement strand
AATTGGCAGGAGGTAACAACATATCTAATTACTACAGAGGTGGTAATGTTGCTAATATCAGTCAAAACAATAGTGTACCTACCAGTGGAACTATATCGTTTAGTAATTTTAGAAACGTAACAGTCAAGTGTACTGCTAACTGTAATGGCAACTGGCAACACCTACAAGCAAGGTGGGAAGTATTCGGAGATGCACTGTGGACTTCAACTTTAAATAAAAGAGTCAATCTTAATGGTAATTTTGGCGGTACATCTAGCGACCCTGCACTACGATTCAATAACTCAGGGCAAGGGCAAATTGAAGTATATGTTGTCAACACCAACGGCAATCCTTGTGTGAGAGGATATGGCGGTGCTGGTGGTGGTAGTAATGCTGGTGGTGGGCAAGGTGGAAGGGGAGGAATCCACGTTGCATCACCGATTAGAATGCCTAACGATCACCTCAACAGTAGAATCAGAGGTGGTGGCGGAGGCGGCGGTGGCGGCGGCAAGGGCGGCAAAGGCGGCGGTGGCGGTCACGGCGGAGGTAGAAGATGTAGAGGTTGGTTCTGTAATAGTTCTTATCGAGTTTGCCACAATAATGGTGGTAACGGTGGTGCTGGCGGTAATGGAGGCAGCGGAGGAAGAGGTGCTGGATATGTCTGGAATGGAAATAATGCCTTCGCAGCACACTCTGGTGCTGGTGGAGGTGGAGGAGCAGGCGGTTCAGGCGGTTCTTCTAGAGGAGGTGGCCGTGGAGGTAATGGCGGTAATGGTGGTAATGGAGGAGGATTTGAATCTAACGGTGCTCAGGGTGGTAATGGTCAAGGCGGTAGTCAAGGTGGAGGAGATGAACAGGGTTGCGGATACAGAGGAAGTCGCAGTGGTCAAGGTGGTCAAGGCGGTGGAGGAGGCGGCGGTGGTGCTGCCAAACAGTCAACCAGTCATAATGGAAGTATAACTAATATCTAATCTAAACCGTAAACTAATTCTAACTTAGTGCCATCATGTCCAGCAGTGATAATGGTGGCACCATGCACTGCTCTGGGTTGTTGTTCCCATAGAATTATCTCTTTCTGCCATTCCTCTGACATCCAATACCACTCTTTGGCATTGTAGGAAATATCATTCACAGATGTTTTGTGAGATTCATGTCTCTCAAGATATACTTGGAAGTTATCTTGAGCAGTTGTACCCTCTGGGGCATCAAGTGCAAACTGGGTGGATAAAGCATATCCAATCTCTTTTACCAATCCAGTTGAATTGAACTCAATAATCATCTCTACTAGATTATTGTCATTATCTATCAGTGTGTCAACCAACGTACTCACACCTTCAATATTCTGATATGTCTTAGTGTTTGATCTAGTGCCATATAATTTCAGTATATCCTCTGATATAGAGGTAGATTCTTTCATCAATCCTATTCTGATAGACTTATCTATCATACTAATGTTCGCTGTAGATATTTCATAATCTCCTAACTCATCAGGTTCTAATATCT
>CAZJLQ010000419.1:0-1485 GCA_964546675.1 uncultured Synechococcus sp. | reverse complement strand
TTCAAAGGAACAGTGATTCCCCTGGCCGTTCTGGTGCCTCCAACCCTGATCCTGACGGAGGGTCTCGGTGCAGGCTGCGGCTTGGTCTGGATGGCCGTGGCCGGTCTGCTTTGGCCAGAACCCGTCAACGGCCTTGGAGACGGCCGTCTGATCATGGCGGCAGCCGTTGCTGCCGCTGGCGCGCTCCTAGCGGGACGGCAACGCAGCCGCGGCCAATTGCTCCAGATGGCTGTGATGTTGCCGCTGGCCGCACTGTTGGGCCAATGGCTTCTGCTGCAACTCCAGCCCTACACGGGCTGGCGTGCCTGGGGCAGCGTCAATCCGAGCCTTGATGAACTCGCCAGCGAAGCCCTTTTGCTGGGAATTCTTCTGATGGCGGCTCTGCTGCTCATTCCGATCCTGGAGGGGTCCTTCGGCCTTCTCACCCGCGCCCGTTTGCTGGAACTGGCCGATCAAGAACGCCCACTGCTTCGAAGACTCTCCTGTGAAGCGCCTGGAACCTTTGAACACACCCTGATGATCTGCGGCCTCGCTGAAGAGGGCGCTCGAGCGATCGGAGCCGATGTTGATCTGATCAAAACAGGATCGCTGTACCACGATGTCGGCAAATTGCATGCGCCCAGCTGGTTCATCGAGAATCAGAAAAGTGGGCCGAATCCCCATGACCAACTGGATGACCCAGTCGCAAGCGCTGCCGTTCTTCAAGCCCATGTGGATGAAGGCCTAAAACTGGCCCGCCGCCATCGCCTGCCGCGTCCGATCGCGGACTTCATCCCTGAACACCAGGGCACATTGAAGATGGGCTACTTCCTCCACAAAGCGAAGGAACGCAATCCGAATGTCGATGAGAGCCGGTTCCGTTACCACGGGCCTGCACCTCGTTCCCGTGAAACAGCCGTCCTGATGCTGGCCGACGGTTGTGAAGCGGCCCTGCGATCACTGCCACCGGACACCTCCGACGACGAGGCGATCGACACCGTTCGCCGCATCGTGGAAGCCAGGCAACGGGATGGTCAGCTGCGCAAAAGCGGGCTCAGCCGAGCGGAAATGGAATTGGTGGTCGAAGCGTTCGTGCGCGTCTGGCGCCGGATGCGCCACCGCCGGATTCCGTATCCAATTCCCGCCCGTCGTCCCTTTTCCAACTGAGCCGAACCAACTCGCCAATCCAACTGCGCCGAACCAACTGCACCGAAGCCCCTGACCCAAACTGCATGAGTACAACCAACGGATGATCAATCCAGGTCCTGACGGAATGGATTGTGCAGGGGTGATCGAACCCTGCAGCGCATGCCCGTGAACGGATGGCGGAAGCTGAGTGCAACGGCATGGAGATGCAGGCGCGAACCACGGACATCTCCATAGATGGGATCACCGACGATCGGATGACCAATCCCCGCCAGGTGCGCCCGCAACTGATGGGAGCGCCCCGTCATCGGCACAAGCCAAAGGCGGGTGATGCCAGCATGCAGTCGCTGAGATCGCCAA
>CAZJLQ010000418.1:0-1486 GCA_964546675.1 uncultured Synechococcus sp. | reverse complement strand
TCCTGATCAAACCCCCGGGGTTAACACTCATTAGCAGCCCCGCCAGCAATGGCGGGGTTCTTTGTTGGCATCAAATCCTTATTGTAAATGGTGGAATCTTCCAGGAGAACAATTAAACCCACGCTGCTCGACACATGTATGGCTCAGGCATGCATGGGAGAACTGATCCTTTTCTGTCGGACAACGTTCTCACAGCTTTAAATGTTGGTTTGCATTGGGGATTGGGTGGCTAGGCAAGCCCGCCGTAGCAGAGCTGAGGTTCAATTTCATGACCCCGATCCTGATGAATGAAGAAGCCGAGAGGATGGTTGAGGGGGACTTGGCTAAAAGCCTTGGGGAAATCACCGCGATGCAGCGTCTCTGAGTTGAAAGGAGCGAACTCAGCCAGCACTCATTCAGACCACCAGCTCCACACCAGAGAGGAACAGGAGTGTTCACCGATTGGGGTGTGATCTTGTGAATGTCGAGGGCACCACAGCTCAAGGCAATACACACAACTCCTTTAAAACCATGTTTACTCTCCCTGAAATCGCTACTCCTTCTCAGAATTTCATCAATCTCCCTGCGATTCTCAACCCCTCCTCGTCCACCCCTTGGCGGGACACCTACAGCGGCACTGATCAAGCGGAGCAGTTCTACGTGCAGCCGCCGGTGCGCAATTCGAAATTTGACCGTCCAGATAAAACAGCGCGCGTGAATGCCGGCGGTGGTGACGACATCATCGAAGGATCGGACAGCCGCAATGGCGATGTTCTGTTTGGCCAGCGTGGAGATGATCTGATTCAAGGTCACGGCGGTAATGACGTGATCGACGGTGGTGCTGGCAGCGACCGGATCTCCGGCGGACGGGGTGCCGACATCGTCTGGATGTCCGGGGGCTTTGATGTCTTCCGTGACTTCAACGGTCAGGAGAGGGACCGAATCTCCCTGCACCGCGCCAAAGGCAAGGTTTATCTCACTGAGATTGGAGATGACACCTACATCACACCAGAGAACTTCGATGGAGTGATGCGTGTTGAGGGCGGCAATGGCAGCGAGGTTTACAACGCCGTGATGGGGGTCGCCACCGATCAGTTGGTGGCGGTGAATTTCAGCCCTGCCCTGCTGCTGGACTGACCACGAACAACAGAACAACGCTCAGTAGAACCCAGATCCACAGCAACAGCCCCGCCAAGTGCGGGGTTTTTGTGGCTGTGACCAACCTCACAAGGGCGGCTGATGTAGGTCATCGAGTGAGCCAGTGATTCCGGAGATGGTGTGTGCATCGGCGGGGGGCGACCCCAACGACACAAACCACACACCATTTAAAACAATGACTTTCAAAAATCTTTCAAAAATCAAGTCCATTTATGAGAAGTTCAGGATTGATCAAAGTGACTTGAAGCCCGAAATGCTGTGGGACGCAAAAAATCCGCCAAAGCCGATCTGGGAAGACTTCAATTTTGTTCGACCAAGAGAGAATATGGATGAAAAGGGAAGAATTAAT
>CAZJLQ010000417.1:0-1510 GCA_964546675.1 uncultured Synechococcus sp. | reverse complement strand
CTGGGCCAGAGCATGGGAACTAACCTCCATCGCCGCCAGTTGACTGCCTGCGGCGACGGCTTGCGCCAGTTGAGCTTGCAAACGATCGGCGAAGGCCGTGGTATGGGTCGCCGTGATGCTGTGCCCCGGCCAACGGTTCACCAGGGTGCCGAACAACGCTGTCGGCACGTCGGCTCCAGCGGAAAGATGTTCAATCAGATGGGTGGTGGTGGTCTTTCCGTTGGTGCCGGTCACCCCGATCAGGGCCATATGGCGACTGGGGTGATCCCAAAAAGCTGACGACAACGCTCCGACGCTGCGTGCAACCGATTCCGGCACAACCACCACTGGGTCCCCTGCGGCGGGAGGCTGAGCCATGGCGGCGGAAGGACCAATCAGCGCCGCTGCGGCACCCGACTCCAGGGCCTGCCGCCAAAACGAACCACCATCGACTCGCTCACCCGGCAACCCGAGAAACAGGCAACCCGGTCCAACGGAGCGGGAATCACTGGTGATCATCGTCACGTCCGGATTGGTCAGGCCCACTGGGATCTCAAGACCGGCATCACGCAGCAGTGCATGGAGCGTCTGACCCATCCGTACCCCTTGGAAAAGCTCGGTGAATGGGCTCTTTCTAAAGCGATCAACGAAAGAAGAACAGCCAGGGGTGGACGGACATCTGAAACAGGCTGTTGAACCCGAACGCGGCTGTTGAACAAGAAGACGGCTGTTAGAGCAGCAGACCTCAACCTGGACCAAGCCGAAACCTGTTCAGCCCTGGCCACCGACAAGGCAGTTCAGCAACCAACGCTGCAAGTGATCACCACTGAGGCGTGGGGACACCCGCGGAAGGACACGGTCAGCGATGGCCAGCACCGGGACCTCCAAGTCGTAGCGGGCGCGGACCGCCTCGGCAGTGGTGGGAGCATCAATATCGACAATCTTCAGCTGGAGATCCATCTTGCTGAGCTCGAGCATCCGCAGGCGTTGCTCAAGCCCCTCGCAAAGGCAGCAACCCTGACGGCTGTAGAGGCGAAGCTCAGCCATCAGTCCGGCACCGGGTCACAACCACAGGGAGTGAAGGGATGGCACCGCAGCAATCGCTTGATGGTGAGCCAGCCTCCCCGCCAGGGGCCGTGACGCTGAATGGCCTCAAGGCCATAGGCGCTGCAGGTGGGAGTGAACCGGCATCGCGGTCCGATCATCGGGGAGATGAAGCGGCGGTAGAAACCAATCACCACCAGCATCAGCCAGGCAACGCTCCGTGTAACAGCGCCGAGCAGGGGATGAAGAAAGCCGCCAGATAGAGTGGTGGATTCGTGCATCGGCGGAGGTAGAGGGCCCTATCACGGTTCCCAGCATGCCTCCATCTCTGCACGAATGGTCCCACCACTCCTGAATTCATGGCTCGATACCGCGGCCCTCGCCTGAGGATCACGCGGCGCTTGGGAGACCTTCCCGGTCTCACCCGGAAGTCCGCAAAGCGGTCCTATCCACCCGGTCAGCACGGCCAAGCCCGTCGCAAGCGCTC
>CAZJLQ010000416.1:0-1524 GCA_964546675.1 uncultured Synechococcus sp. | reverse complement strand
CAGCAGGGCTTGGGATCTGAGCAGGCTGTGGAATCGCCTCTGCTGGTGTGATGGGCTCCTCTTTTGGTGTCGCAATGATGGGGGCAGGGGCCAGGGGTGCCTCGGGTTTCGGCGGTTCCGGGACCGCCTGGCCGTTCGAGGGCAGATAACCCGAGAACCCTTGGTCGCCGTCTTTGAAGATCAGCCCCAACTCCTGCAGCGAAGGCTTGCTGATGATTTTGGAGATGTAATTGGTGAATAGCCGATGCCCAATGGGGTTGTCGCGTGCGATGGCCGCCTGAGACAGGTGTGAATCAGACCATTCGGGTGCCAGGGTTCCACCTTCGACCAGCGCTTGGGTGAAGCCCCATTCGGCAAAAATCAGACAATAAACGTATTCTCTCAGCAGCAATTGTGCGTAACTATCGCTGCCATCGTTAGCGCCTGAGTAATCGGATGGGTCGTAAACACCGTTGCGAACTGCTTCTTGATAGGCGTCAGATAAATCTCCAGCAATCCCATCCGCCTTGCCATTGCTGGAGAAAACATTCAGTTCATTGGGAAATGCTGCAGGCAATGCGAACTGCGAAAGCGTATGCAAAGCATGTTCAAGTGTTTCGGTTGTTTGGTTCTTACCGGAAGGGCTGAAGCTTCCGTTGCGATCTCGTAGGTGCCAGATGAAATCTGTCGCATTGTTGTTGTCATTCACCTGATGCCAGCCTGGATACGAGCCGCTGTCGAGCGATGGTGAGTAGGCGTCGTAGGAACTAATTCCAACTCGCTGGATCACGTTGTAGGAGTTCAACCCCTCCAGGGCGCGTGTCCTCGAGGCTGCATCGATCCCTGGGGCATTGGGGTTGAGTAAAAGTTTGAATGTTTGTGCTGTTTTTTTGAGAAATTCGTCCTGCACTTCTGGTTGACCGCCGATGCCACTGAGGCCGAGAATTTTTAGTCCATAGACATCAATGTATTTTGAAAATGGTCCGTAGCTCGTTGTGGATTGCAGTGCACTTGTGGTGGATATCGACATGTTGTGTTTCTCTATTTCATCCTCACATTATCGAAGTGGCGATTTTGAGTTTCGAACCCTTTGTTTCTCCACAGCTTTTTGTCATAGGGAAGCTCGGCCCGTTTGTGGATTGAGGCCTTTCGCCCTTGAACACCAGGGATCTCGTCGCTGCCTAGGATCCTTTCAACGACACCATCAGGACCCGAGTCGGGATTCCGCCGCTGCATGACCGACGCTCCCGTCTCAAGGATCCGTAACTTCTGCATCATTGCCCATATCGACCACGGCAAGTCGACCCTGGCGGATCGCCTCCTGCAGGACACGGGCACGGTGGCCAACCGGGACATGCAGGAGCAATTCCTGGACAACATGGATCTGGAGCGGGAACGGGGGATCACGATCAAGCTCCAGGCCGCCCGGATGAACTACACGACGGCGGATGGGGAGGAGTACGTCCTCAATTTGATCGATACCCCCGGCCACGTTGATTTCTCTTATGAAGTGAGCCGCAGCCTGCAGGCCTGTGAAGGTGCGCT
>CAZJLQ010000415.1:0-1524 GCA_964546675.1 uncultured Synechococcus sp. | reverse complement strand
AGGTGCAGACCTTCGATAATGAAGTTGGGGGCTGGAGCTATCGGTCGGAGTCTTTTGATCGATTGAATGATTTGTTTTAACGATGAAGTTCTTTGATTGATCAAACTATATTTTTTCTCCAATGAGGCGTCGGTTGGATGAATCAGATGTTAGTCGTGTTCTTCGCTTTCTATCTTCGCTGATCGACATTCGTGCCGTGGCAGACGAGCCCAAAAGTACAAATCTGATCGAAAATGCTTAGAAATCATTGATTTGGTATCGCTGCGCAATTACAGTTAGTCTGTGTCCTAAAGTGATAAGAAGTGGCTATGGTTTTCAATGTCTACGACTTCGTAATGAGGAATAAGGATTTTCATCCTGTCTCCGGCGAAAGCCGTGGTGCTTTGCGTAACGAGGCGGATCCGGCAGATATTCCTATGGAGATGGATCAATCGGGTGGTGATTCTTCCTCCAATGATTCAGAGAATTCTTCTGATCAGATTTCTGGTGAGGATGGTCAGGACGATATTGATGGTGGTTTGGGTGCGGATCTGATCGATGCGGGTAACGGTTCGGATGAAGTGGACGGTGGCAAAGGAGATGACTTGCTGGATGGAGGACAGGGTGACGACACATTGATTGGAGGACTAGGTGATGACACCTTCGCGGGCGGTGAAGGTGCAGATGTGTTTGATCTGAGTTTGGGTAGTGACGTCATCCAAGACTTCAACCCTGAAGATGGGGACAGAATTATTCTTCCGGACGGTCAGGAATTTGATCTTTTTCAGGATGGAGATGACTTGGTCATTCTTCTGGAGGATGGCAGTTCCCGTGTCTTAGAGGGTCTGAGTCGTGAGGATTTCGAGCAACAACTTCAAGAGTTGATCGTTTCGCTTGCAGCAATCAAACCCGTTGAAACTGAAATCGTTCTAACGGATGACGATGATCAGTTTTCCCTGGAAGAGACAACTGACGAACCATTAACGATCGATGCACTGGATGGTAATGACAATGTTGAAGCGAGCGATGGTGATGACACGCTGGATGGAGGAAAAGGTGATGACACACTCATTGGAGGAGCCGGCGCTGATCGACTTTTAGGCAGACAAGGTGATGATGTTCTAATTGGTGGTGAGGGTGGTGACACCTATGTTCTTACTCGCGGGAACGACACGATTGAGGGTTTTAGCCTTGATCAGGACAGGCTCTTGGTTCGCAAAGGCCAGAAATATGCCAGTGAAGAAATTGACGACGAGCGTGGTAAAGGATTATTGATTAATCTTTTCGAAGACGATGAGAATCCAAAGACTGATGATCCCAAAAGCAGCACTTTAATTTTAGGAGTTGGTAAAGGTGAGCTTCAAGCCCACAACATTCTGATCAAGTCTGGTGATCTTGAAGTTCCCTACTCCGAAGCTGGTGATATCAAGGGTGTGATTAAGGGATCCAACGACAGTGATTATGAACGTGTTGCAGAGGATGGCGAAATAGAAGAATCAGGTAAGGGCCGGCTGATCGGGACGAAACGTGATGATGTGATTGCTG
>CAZJLQ010000414.1:0-1525 GCA_964546675.1 uncultured Synechococcus sp. | reverse complement strand
CTTCAAGGATGTGGATGCAATTCGACGTTCACGCCTGAAGAAGTGCACGATCTTTGAAATGGACGACACCGATGACGCCGTGCTGGCGGTGCAGAACGAATACCTAAGACTGGCCAAAAACATGCTGGAAAACGTGGAACCTCTGGAGGCCACGTCGCTTAAGGATCGGGAAATCTTTGACCTGCTGGGCTTCGACTAAGCGCGTTCCCTTACAGACCGACGAGGGTCATCGACAAGTCCCAGACGCGCCGTGCCGTGTCTGGATCGGTGGCCTTATCCGACAGTTCCTGGCTGAACTGCTGGCCTTCTTTTTTCTGACGATTTCCCCAGCTCCAGTGCACGCCTGATTCTGAAAAATCCGGATCAGCCACGACCTGCGCCACCCGTTCTCCCGCAAGGGCCTGGGTGACGTATCCACCCGTGATGTTTTTCTGAAACCAAGGAAAAATCTTCTGAAATGCCCTTGGCGTATCCCGGAACAGGGGTGTATCGGCAACGCAACCGGGGTAGAGGGATGTGAACACGATTCCGGTGTCGCGATGCAAGCGACGATGCAACTCCTGCGTGGTGATCATGTTGCACAGCTTGCTGTCTTTGTAGGCCTTACCAGGCTTGAAGGGCCGCCCACTGGCCATCGAGACCGGCGCCTTGAAACCCGCCTCAAACCCGGATAGATCACCGAGATCTGCAGGGGCTGGAATCGGAATCTTGCCTCCCAGTTCCTTGGAATTCGCCGTCACCGTGCCGAGAATCACCACACGCCTGGAGGGATGGCTGGACGCCTTGATCCGGTCCAAGAGCAGATGAATCAACAGAAAGTGGCCAAAGTGATTGGTGGCCATCGAATTTTCATATCCCTGGGGTGACCGCTCCGGTTCTTTGAGCTTCGGCTTGTAAACCGCGGCATTGCACACCACTGCATCGATTGGATCCGAAAGACTCTCCACAGCCCTCCGAACACTGTTGAGATCGCCAAGATCCATCAACACGTGGCGCAAACGCTGCTTTGGGATGTCCAGAGCATCCGCTGCTGCTGCGGCACGCTGAGGACTCCGATTCGCCGTGATCACCGTCCAGCCCTGAGCAACCAATGCCCTGGTGGCGTTCAAACCGACCCCGGAGGTGGTGCCGGTGATCAGAACGGTTCCGGGGGTTGCCATCAGGCAGAACGAGGCGGGGTGAACCTCAGTCTGCCCGGCGGAGCGCAAACCACTACGACGGAAGACATCAAATGCTGCAAGCCAGCCGTCCCAGGCCATGACCAGGGGACTGCATCAAGACAGACAAGGTCACCACAGGACCAGCGAGATGAAGCCAAAATCGACTTCAGCGTCACAATTGCTTGCTCGAATCTCAATAACTTCAGCCCCTGATTCTCAATCACAAAAACAAACTGCGACCAAAAGACACATTTTACTTCAAAAGATCCACTATTTCGCTACTGCCAAACCATAATAACTGCTCCGAAAGTCATGAATTCATATCCAAGCGAAGACCATTCAGAGGAACAAACGACCAAATCGAT
>CAZJLQ010000413.1:0-1534 GCA_964546675.1 uncultured Synechococcus sp. | reverse complement strand
TTATTGTTTTATGCCTCATAGGTGTGAGCGGATTCCTGGGTCTGGAGATGTGATTCTCTCAGGAGAGCCCCTGCGGGAGCGTCGTGACTTGTTTTGGGCAACAGGTGAGCAATTGCTGACTGATTGGCTGGGTAGTCAAAAGACGTTCACGCGTGTTGTGAATCCCCATTCAGGCTGCTTTTTTCTAATGCGAGAGCAGGCTCTGTTGGCTTTCCAGTATTGGCAGGAGAGGGGCTGGGAAATTCCTTATCAATGGGCTGGGAAGATGGAAATGGCTTGTACAGGAATTTTTTTGCCGATTTTTCGAATGATGAAAATTCAGGCTGCGCAGGCACGATTTTTTCAAGTACGTCATCAAGATTGCTTGTGGCGTGATATACCGATGGCGTAATTAATTGTTGTCTGGAGTTCTCTAAAAATGTGAATTTAATGTGTTTTGATCTTTTTAATCTTCGGATTTGCGGCCTTACGTATCTCTTTAATCTTGACGGTTAGCTTGTTTTGGGTGGGATCAACTGAGCCTTGCGTCCATCACCGTTGTGGTTCAAGTTGAGTTGCCAGGCCTCCGGCAGCACCAGGCTGAGGCGTTCCGGCCATTCCACGGCGAGCAGCGCTCCAGTCGCTCGGGCCTCCTCTTCTTCTTGGAGAAACAACTCATCGGCTGCGGCAGCCATCTCCAGCCTGTACAGATCCAGATGCACCAGCCGGGGCGTTCCCTGGGGGTAGTGCTGGGCCAGCGCAAAGGTGGGACTGGTGATCGGCTCGCTGATGCCCAGGCCTTCTGCGAGGCCCTGCACCAGTGAGGTCTTGCCGGCCCCCAGGGGGCCGCTCAGCAGGAGAACGGCATCGCTGGGAATAAGGCACAACAGCTGGTGACCGAGGGCATGGGTCGTCTCAAGGGTCTCAAGGTTCCAGTTACACCCTGTAAAGTCCGGACCAGGCAAGCCCGAAGCCTCGGCGTCTCGCCAGAGATTCACCTCCACGCATCACAAGGGAGCATTACGTCATGGTGGCAGCACCTACCAGTGTCGCTGAGCTGAAGCTCGGCACCGACTGTGTCGTCGCCGACATTCAACAGGCCGACTTCGGCCGGAAGGAGCTCGATATCGCAGAAACCGAAATGCCCGGTTTGATGGCATTACGGGAGAAGTACGGCAGCGACAAGCCTCTGAAGGGGGCCCGCATCGCAGGCTCGCTGCACATGACGATCCAGACCGCTGTTCTGATCGAGACCCTGGTGGAGCTTGGCGCTGAGGTGCGTTGGGCGTCTTGCAACATCTTTTCAACGCAAGACCACGCTGCGGCAGCCATCGCGGCCCGAGGCATCCCCGTGTTTGCCGTCAAGGGAGAAACCCTTGAGGAGTATTGGGACTACACCCACCGCATCCTCGAATGGGGCGATGGCGGCTCACCCAACATGATTCTCGACGACGGTGGTGATGCCACCGGTCTGGTGATGCTGGGCAGCAAGGCGGAACAGGACATTTCCGTGCTGGACAACCCCGGCAACGAGGAGGAGACCTTCCTGTTTGCT
>CAZJLQ010000412.1:0-1544 GCA_964546675.1 uncultured Synechococcus sp. | reverse complement strand
CTGTTCATGCTTCGCTGGCCGCTGGAGCACCGATGCCTGGAGTTGCGGACCGGCGGATTCATACCCATCGAAGGCAATCAGAACATCCTGTGATCCCAGTAGATCTGTTGAAAGGGTGCGTGGTCGAACCTGTGGGCCCAGATGAGATTGACCGCGATTCCGTGCTGAAGACATTTCACCAATCCCTGCACTGACTCCTGTTCTGACGGTGCCGCGATGAAAAGGCAGCGAAAAGAGATCTTTCTTCAATGGGCAAAGCCCATGGTGATCCATGATGAAGGAAATCTGAAGCTGACCGTCATGACAACCGGTCCGTCTTGCCCTCTACACCTGGGAACACTCGATAGCCCTGACTACTGGACTGACGATGCGTTGATGGCGGCTGTTCGGCCTCTTTCCGCAGCAGAGCTGCATCGCATGGCACTTGGTTCAAAGCACAAGCAGCAGCAGGCTCGACAAGTCCATGAACCAGCCAGTCGTTAACGGCAGCATCGGCATGGTCTGATCGCAGTGTGCCCTCCAGGCTCTGCAAAGCCGGGGCAAAAAGCACTGGACAGATGTCAAGACCCTCTCTCTGCATGCTCAAGGCAATGTTTTCGATCGTTTTGTTTCAACGGCGACAGGCAAAGGGCAGGGTCCGGATCAATGCTTGGCAGGTCCTAAAAACAGTCCCATGGGTTTTCTCGCTGTTGCTGGTTGTCTTCTCCTGGCCTCAGTCATGTCGGCTGCATTGACAAGCAAACCCTCCAAAGTCTGAATTGTTGGGGAGGGGGGCGTGCTTGGCGGCGGCCCCCCAACAGATCAGATCAGATTCAAAACGAGGCTCTGAAGAGACCTAGATCATGTCTAGGTCTTTTTTTTTGGTCTGGAGAAAGCCTTCATGCTTCTTCTGATCAAGGAACGCACAGGGAGGCGACGCTCACCGCTCAAGGAGACGGCAATAGGTAAGCCATCCCGCAATCCCTCCCTCAGCTTCCTCCGTTGTGAGGGGGGGTAGGCCAAGCAACTTGACAGCCTCAGCGCGGGTAATCTCCAACCGTTCGTGCCGATCACAGATTTCAATCTGCTGCTGCTTCGTCAGAGAATTTGCTGTTGTCGAAGCACATGACGCGAGTCCTAGGAGAAATGCGAGAAAAAAAACGCGCATTAGTGGACGAAAACTCTTAAAAGCATCGTTCCAACAAAAGTGTAGATCGTGCTTTAAACAACAGCATCCCAGCAACATTGGGCCGTCAACAAAACGATTCGACTTGAAAAACATCATGCACTCATCGAGGATATTCCAGATGAAAAATCAACGTTGACCGAACAGCTCCTCCCAGGAGACGAGCTGCGGTCGTGATGGATGGGGAGTTTGGGGGGCGTGTGAAGTCACGCCTGATTGGACACGCACTTCGGTTGACTTTGCGTGCTGACGCAATGGACGACGTGATGCTTTGTTTTTCATGCAACTTGGACCGGTATGGGTTCGCGACCGTTTCTTCTGAATAAGACAGAAGAGGTGGTTTGTACATTATGACGCCCAAGAGAAGAGAATGCCAGGC
>CAZJLQ010000411.1:0-1566 GCA_964546675.1 uncultured Synechococcus sp. | reverse complement strand
GGTTACAGCACGATCACGCCCTGCAATGTGGGGCTAAACGATCTCGCTCGTCGTGCGGAAGACGCGGCACGACAGGCAGGTGGCATGCCCCAGATGTTTGGAACCATCACTGTGAGCGATGGAATTTCCATGGGAACGGAAGGGATGAAGTACTCGCTGGTGAGTCGCGAGGTGATCGCCGATGCGATTGAGACGGCTTGCAATGGCCAGAGCATGGATGGTGTGCTGGCGGTGGGTGGCTGTGACAAGAACATGCCAGGGGCCATGTTGGCCATGGCTCGTATGAACATTCCGTCCGTCTTCGTTTATGGAGGGACAATTAAACCGGGAAAACTTGGCGGTTGTGATCTCACTGTCGTGAGTGCCTTTGAAGCTGTCGGTCAACTCACTAGTGGAAAAATCGATGTGGAGCAGCTGACGGCCGTTGAGAAAAATGCCTGCCCTGGAGCAGGAAGTTGCGGAGGAATGTTTACAGCCAACACGATGAGCGCGGCCATTGAAACAATGGGTCTGAGCTTGCCGTACAGCTCGACAATGGCAGCAGAGGATGAGGAGAAAGCCGACAGTGCTGCTCGGTCAGCTGAAGTCTTGGTGAACGCTGTACAGGCGAATATCAGGCCACTCGATCTCCTCACAAAAGAGGCCTTCGAGAACGCTGTGAGTGTGATCATGGCGGTGGGTGGATCCACCAATGCTGTGTTGCACCTTCTGGCGATCGCGCGCACTGCAGGAGTGGAACTCAACATTGATGATTTTGAACGGATCAGGCAACGGGTTCCGGTGATCTGTGATCTCAAACCAAGCGGGCGTTATGTGACTGTCGACCTGCACAACGCCGGAGGGATTCCCCAGGTGATGAAGTTGTTGCTGAAAGCTGGCCTGCTCCACGGGGAATGCCGAACCATCGAAGGCAAAACCCTGAACGATGTGCTGGCTGATGTTCCTTCCGAACCACCGCCAGGTCAGGATGTGATTCGCAAAGTGGAAGAACCGCTTTACGCCAAGGGGCACCTGGCCATCTTGAAAGGAAATCTGGCAAAAGAAGGTGGTGTTGCCAAAATCAGTGGCGTGAAAACACCAGTGCTGACAGGTCCGGCAAGGGTGTTTGAAAGCGAGGAGGATTGTCTTGCAGCCATCCTCGACAAATCAATCAAAGCTGGTGATGTTGTTGTTGTTCGCTATGAAGGGCCGGTTGGGGGGCCAGGAATGCGCGAGATGCTTGCGCCCACATCGGCCATTGTCGGCCAGGGGCTGGGAGACAAAGTGGCGTTGATCACAGATGGTCGATTCAGTGGAGGAACCTACGGATTGGTTGTTGGACATGTTGCCCCCGAAGCGGCCGTCGGAGGCACGATCGGACTGGTCGAAGAAGGGGACAGCATTACCGTTGATGCCAATCAGTTGTTATTGCAATTGAATGTGGATGATGCGGAGTTAGAACGCAGGCGCGCAAAGTGGGTAAAGCCAGAACCGCGCTATCGAACGGGGATTCTTGGCAAATATTCACGCTTGGTTGCTAGTGCAAGTCGTGGTGCCGTCACTGATCAACCCAACTGAGGAAGCACA
>CAZJLQ010000410.1:0-1576 GCA_964546675.1 uncultured Synechococcus sp. | reverse complement strand
AAACGGTGCTTGCCCGCACCTGGGCGCTGGCGAACAGCCATCGCTTTCGCATCGATGGCTACCACCTCTGCAGCGACACCCAGTGCCAGGTGTACAGCGATCCGCGCCTGGCCGGTGCTGCGGTGCGTCAGGCGATCGCGGCGACCACGGGGCGTTTGCTCAGCTGGCAGGGCACACCGATCAGTGCTGTGTATCACGCCACCAATGGCGGTGTGATGGCGGCGGGTCCGGAGGCCTGGGCAATGGATCCGGCTCCGTATCTGAAGGCGGAGCTGGATGGCGATGCCGGCTGGGTGGGGCGTCATCGCCTGCCGCTGCAGCAGTCCGCTGCGGTGAAGGCGTTGCTGGCCGATCGTTCCGGGGCCTATGGAGCTGCCCATCCGCTGTTTCGCTGGACCCGCAGCCTCACGGCGACTGAGATCCGACAGGCCCTGGGTGCTGAGGCCAGTGGGCTCACCTTGCCGTTGAAGCTGTCCGTGCTCGAGCGCGGCGCCAGCGGACGGGTGCTGGCATTGCAGGTGGCGGGATCCGGGGATGCTCCGCCCGTGGTACTACGTCTGGATCGGATCCGCCGCACGCTGCGGCGTCTGCCCAGCACCTTGTTTGTAATCGGTTCCGATGGGCCGAACCGTTGGTTCGTGAGCGGTGGCGGCTTCGGTCACGGTTCCGGTCTCTCCCAGGCCGGGGCGATTGATCTGGCCTGGCGGGGCTGGACAACTGAAGCGATCCTGGCGCACTACTACCCAGGGACTGTCTACGGACCCCTGCCTGCAGCTGTTCACTCCCCTTAGAGTCCTGCCCACTTGAACGGGTGCATGACCCAGGTCACTGCAACTGGTGATCACCGCAGAGTGAAGTCGGCAGCTTTCCTGTTCGCCTGTGGGTGCGCTGGGGCAGCGCCCCATTGGTTGGATCCTGCTCGCTCCCTGCTTCCGGCAATCAGCCTGGCGGTCATGCTTGGCGGCTATGGCCTGCGCACGGTGATGCGGGCCCGCAAGAGCGATCCTGTCGATCCTGCCCAGTCCTTGGATGTGGATGCCCTGCCAAGCCTGGATGTGGTGGTGGCGGCACGGGATGAAGAAACCGTGGTCACCCGGTTGGTGGAGCGGTTGTCAGCGTTGCGCTATCCGAAAGGCCGGCTGTCCACGTGGGTGATTGATGACGGCAGCCTTGATCGCACACCCCAGATTCTTGATGAGCTGGCGGAGCGCCACCCCCAGCTGAATGTGATCCATCGCAAACGCGATGCGGGCGGTGGTAAATCCGGGGCGTTGAACACGGCTCTGACCCAGCTCCAGGGGGAATGGCTGTTGGTGCTCGATGCCGATGCCCAGTTGCAAGACGATTTGTTGGAACGGCTGGTGCCCTATGCCCTCGATGGGGGCTGGTCAGCTGTTCAGCTGCGCAAGGCGGTGGTGGATGCCGATCGCAACTGGTTGACGCGGTCTCAGGCGATGGAAATGGCGCTTGATGCCGTGATTCAAAAAGGAAGACTGGGTGCAGGAGGGGTGGCGGAACTGCGGGGCAACGGCCAATTGATTCGTCGTTCTGTGCTGGAGGCTGCAGGTGGATTCAA
>CAZJLQ010000409.1:0-1580 GCA_964546675.1 uncultured Synechococcus sp. | reverse complement strand
TGATAGGCTTCGTTCACAACAAACTCATAATTTAGATTATCAAGATCCTCTTCTCGAATACCTTGAAGGGTTAGTTCGCCGTATTCCCTACCTGAAGCTTTCTTGATCAGCAGAGTGAGATCACCCTCTGAAGAAGAGAAGATCTGTTCATACTGAAAACCATCAGGGATTAAGATACGGTCCTTCTGCTCAGGTTTAAAATCGAGGACAACATCCTCACCTCGTGAAACCTGGAAATAGTCGGATCCAGCACCGCCAGCGGATGTGTCGTTTCCGGCTCCACCGAAGAGAATATCTGATTGATTTCCACCGTTTAATAAATCTGCTCCAGCCAAACCCATGAGATATGAACTTTCTCTCGAAGCAAATAGTTCATCATCAGCTAAAGTTCCAGCTTCTAGTTCATGCGTTAATTCGATTTCTTCAAAATCGAACGGGAAATTCTGAGGCCTGTGAATCGTCGGCCGTTCCGATTCGCCAAGCAACATTGTGGTTCCAACTGATTTGCCATCACGAAACAACTCAATCTTGTATTGACCACTCACCTGGAATGATTGAAAAGAATATCTAAACGGCAGAATCAGCTTATCGGTTTTACTATCGAAATCAAAAATAAGATCTGAACCACTCGAAAGAACAAATTGATCTGAACCTTTTCCACCAAATAAAACATCGTCACCACTGCCTCCGTGCAGAGTGTCATCTCCATCATCACCAAATAATTCATCATTCCCCTTATCGCCTTTTAATCGGTCATCATCATCATTCCCCTCAAGAATATCGTCTCCTCCAAACCCCTTCAACGTGTCGTTTCCTGCTCGCCCAAAAATTCTGTCTCTCCCGGAAGCACCGCGACCAGTACCGGTTCCCAGAAGCAAATTGGCTTGTAGATCACCAACCAACTCTGTATAGGTAATTTTATCTTGATCGTTCTCTTTATCTAACTTATTGCCGTCTTGATCAATAAAAATTGGATTAATTTTGCTTATATCGACATCATTGTCAAAAAACAATTTACCGATGGGCTTGGATTCATCATCGTAAACATTGAAATATCTGAGTTCACTGCGCCCTATCGTCCAAGAATAGTTTTCATAAAAGGCAAGTTGATCTTCACCAAGATCGAAATCTAAAATCCAGTCATTGCCGCTGCTGGCAACAAATCGATCTTTTCCATTGCCGCCAATCATCCAATCGCTTCCTGCTCCACCATCTAAAACGTCCTCGCCATCTTGCCCATTGAGATCATCTGGCCCTGCACCTCCCCTCAAGCTGTCGTTGCCTGCTCCGGCTTCGAGCAGATCCTGACTTGCCAAACCCTCTAATTGGTCATCACCATCGAACCCCATGATGTGATCTTTCAGCTCAGATCCACCAAACAATCCCGATTTTTCGGTTTTTGTTTCACTCTCATAAATTCTTATTTCATCAGACGATTGGTCATTATTTTCTGTACCAAAGCGAAGATAATCGTAAACTGCACCAACCTCATAACCAGGCTCACCATCATCAATCAGGTTCAAGTCATCATCAACACGATAGAGATAATCTTCTAGCTTAGAGCCTACCTGCACATTCAC
>CAZJLQ010000408.1:0-1583 GCA_964546675.1 uncultured Synechococcus sp. | reverse complement strand
CAAGGAACGACGCCACGATCATCCGGCAACGGTTGTGCATCCAACCGCTCTGGTTGAGCTGGCGCATGGCGGCATCAATGATCGGCATCCCGGTCATGCCGTCGCGCCAGGCTGCAAACCATGCTTCGTTGTTCTCCCAGGGAAAGCGACGCCACTGCTCGCGATAGGGGCCGTCGGCCAGTTCCGGGAAATGAAACAGCGCCTGCTGATAAAACTCGCGCCAGCCCAGTTCCTGCTCCCAAACGCCAATCGCGGCCAGCTGCTCGTCGCTGCGGGCCTGCGCACGCGCCTCCTGCGCAGCACACCAGGCTTGACGCGGGCTCAGGGTGCCAACGCTCAACGCCGCACTCAGATAAGAGGTGCCAACAACACTGGGAAAATTGCGATCCGGCTCGTATCCATACACAGCCGCATCGCAGAAGCTGCTGAGTTGTTCCAACGCCGCCGACTCCCCTGGCCGGCACGGGCAGAGATCGATGCCCGTGAAGCCATGGCTCGTCTGATACGCGCCAAGCGAGACAGACTCCGGCAGCAAGGCCGGCTCAAGATCAATCAAGCCAGTGGGAGCCGATGCGGTGTCGGGCTGGTGGGCCTGCACCTGGCCGCGCCAATTGCGCAGGAAGGGGCCATACACCCGGTAGGGATCACCAGCTCCTGTTTTGAGACGCTCCGGGGCAATCAGCAACTGATCCCAATCCACCATCACCTTGCGGCCATCGGCCTGCAGCCGCTTGGCCACTTGCCGGTCCCGTTCGCGGGCATAGGGCTCCACATCCCGATTCCAAACCACCGCCTCTGCCTGGATCTGCGCCGCCAAGCGAGGCAACAACTCGACTGGATCACCCTCCAAGATCAGCAGCCGGCTGCCGGCATCCCGCCAGCGCCGTTGCAGCTCAATCAGGCTCTCAATCAGAAACCACAACCTTGCCGGTGCCATCGGTGGCAAATGCTCAGGCGGGGTGATCACCTGGGGATCGAGCACGTACACACCGGTCACCGCCGGGCTGATCTCAACAGCAGCACACAAACCGAGATTGTCTGCCAAGCGCAGATCGCGGCGGTGCCAAAACAAGGTGCGGCTGGCGGTGGTTGGCGCAGCAGTCATCAGAGTCCGAGCAGTTGTTTGGCGCGGAACCAGGCGGTGATGCTCTTGCCATCCAGCCATTCATTTCCAGACGCCAGCTGGGCATCAAGCTCCTGAGGGGTCATCAGCAGCACCTCCAGGTCTTCGTCGTCATCACCTGCCGGTGGGTTGTCCAGGGGGGTGAGCTGCCGCGCCAGGAAGCAATGGATCACCTCATCGGAATACCCCGGACAGGGCAGCATTGGCCCCAACGCATCCCAACGCGCTGCGCTGTAACCCGCTTCTTCGCCCAGTTCCCGTTTCATCGAGTCCAAGGGGTCTTCCCCCTCCTCGAGGGTGCCGGCCGGAAATTCGAGCAGGCGTGCCTGCACGGCAAAGCGGTACTGGCGCAGAACCACCACCTGGCCGTCGTCTGTCATCGGCACCGCCAAGGACGCCCCGGGATGGCGGATGATCCCGAAGGTGCCCTCGACACCCATCGGCAACTTGATCCTGTTGC
>CAZJLQ010000407.1:0-1584 GCA_964546675.1 uncultured Synechococcus sp. | reverse complement strand
CCATCCACTCTTGAAGGGTAAATAGCATCTCTCTCGCTTTGCGTTAGTCAAACGCGTTCCAATGGGTTGCCAGCATCATGTCAATGGCAAAGGTTTTTGCTCGTGCCGGGGCGGATGTTTCTCAATAGTTTGTCCTTGCATTCGATTGCTTTTATCCTCTCCTGTAGAGGTTTTATAGTCTTTTGCAATGTTAATCGGTTGCGGTTTTGTAGATATCATTGGCTTCCCGTGCATGACATCAATGTTTGCTATGTGCCTTGAACGTTTTGAGTGCCTTGACGTTGCTTTCCTTGTCATCAACCATCTGCATCGCCCATGGTTGATGTCTGACTCATTCAGCTCAGACAGAGCTTCATGGTCGACGTCGCTTGCTTGGGTCGACCTGTTGGTCCCAACTTCACCGTCTGGGACGTCAGCTGAGCTCAAGATCTGATTGGACCTCCAGGTTGGCGCTGATGCTGCGTACGTCGTCGAGGTTGTCTAGGGCGTCGAGCAGCTTCAGACACTGTTCTGCGGGTCCCCTTTCCATTGTCACGCTGGTGCCGGGATGCCAAAGATGTTCCCACTCCTGCACCATCCAGCCCCGCTGTCGTAATCCGTCCTGAAGGCTTTCCAGCGCCTGAAAGGGGCCATGCACTACCGCCTTGTCCGCGTTTAATTCATAGCCATCAGCCTCAAGTTCCAGGAGGTGCTCGAGTAAAAGCTCCTCGCGATTTTCTGGCATGGCGATGGTGACTTCACTGCGATGTTCAAACAGGTAAGCCACGCAGCCGCTCTCACCGAGATTGCCACCGTTTTTGCTGAAGGCCAGGCGAAGATCTGCGGCTGTTCGATTTCGGTTGTCGGTGAGTGCCTCAATCAGAATGGCAACGCCTCCCGGCCCGTAACCCTCATAACGGACGTCCTCCAACTGCACGCCATCCCCGCTTTGTCCGGAACCTTTGGCGATGGCACGTTCAATATTGGATGTCGGCACACCAGCCGCCTTTGCCTTGTTGATCGCGGTACGCAGTTGGAAATTGCCGTCAGGATCCGTCCCTAAGCGGGCTGCCACCATGATGTCCCTGCCCAGTCGGGTGAAGAGAGCTCCCCGCTTGGCGTCTACTACAGCCTTGGTGCGCTTGATCTGTGACCATTTGCTGTGGCCGGCCATGAGAAGGCTTCTCTGATTTCATGATTCTTCCAGGGTAAGAACTTTCACGTGCTTGTTCAACAACATGAAATAACCTATAGGATTAACTTAGCGATGCCATTTGTCTCGTCGCGTCACGCAAGTGGTGCTGCTTTGTGTAGTCTGTGCTTATAGAATATTCCCTGGGCAACTTGTTTTAGTAATGTCAAGCATGGGCGCTTTTAGGCATTCTAAGGAGGACGCGTTGTGGTTGGTGATTAAGGTGTCTTTTCTTGTAGAATTTTGCAAGCTTTGATTTCCCGTTGTGTTGTCTGGATTGCTGATGATTGTAAGTCTGCAGCAGGACCTTTGTCGGCCCCGATTCCTGCTTTAAGGCTTTCTCCCGGACGCGGATTTTATCAGCTCAGCTCCATCTCTTGCTTTTTATTTGTATGTGTTCAGGTAAAACAGCG
>CAZJLQ010000406.1:0-1592 GCA_964546675.1 uncultured Synechococcus sp. | reverse complement strand
TATATTCCACCCAAGCGTCCAACTACGCCACCTTGAACACCCAATTCTAATTCCATATCTCCCCCTGTAACATCGATGGAGCCATCAACTTCTACGTCAACGCCTCCACTTATTCCGCAAGTGATAAATTCACCGCACTCGACTGAATCAGTGAGTAATTGAAAATTTTGGTTTTCAAAGGAGAGATCGTAAGATCCTTGGTCGAAGCCACTTAGTTTTGCCGTTGCTCTCGGGCGCAGGGATAATCCTGCTGCTGCAGCCCAATTTTCAGGATCTAATTTGCTCCAAAATCCTGCCGGTACAAAAAGTTGTGCTCCTGGCATGATGTCAAAATCTAAAGTTAAGTCTAAATTAATATTTTCTGCCAATGGCAGAGTCTTGCTCCATATTTGTGCCGTCAAGACGTCTAATTGTAATTCTTTATTTAAGTCATACAATGAACCGTCTTCGTCCTTTAGGACCCCCCATACATTTCTCCATGGCCAATAATTATCTTGTACAACATCTGATGGATTTGGGTACCCAGTTGCTTCGTAAAATGGGCTGTTTTGATTTAGATCCGCATTGACAAGCCAGGGGCTTCCAACGTAAGCATCAGGGTTGTTCTGGTAAGGGCTGTACCAAGCTGAGCTTCCAAACCCAGTGTCATGACCAAAATAGACTGGCAAATTGGAATTGAGTCGATAGTCTTTATCGCGAATTCTCCTTTTTGAAGTGGAGGTTGAATTTAGATTGGAATATTCGTGCTGGTGATCAATTTCTTGTAATTCTTCTACATGTTCTTTGGCCTCTTTAAAGCCTTCGAAGTCAAAGACTGTGTTGGCTTTGAATTTTTTGGGTAGAGTCGATGGCTCTTTGATAAATCCATCAGTGTAGTCTTTGCCAATATGATCCGCCCTGTTCCATTTTTTATTTTTGCGCTTTGGGGCTTGGAGAAGTTGAGCATCTAATAGAAAATGTCCATTGTCTAAGAGTTCTGCATCTTTGATTTTGAAGGCGGCCGAAAAGTCATCATGTTCGATGCCCAGAAGCTCGAGTTGATTGAGTTTTGATCTTTTCTTGAATTGATCGATAGAGACTTCTGATAGCTTGTCTTCGGCATTGTCTAGGTCAGCAGCAGTGAAGGATGATTTTGGATTGATTTCGAGCTGAACAAGGCGTAAATCCTCATTGGATTCAATAACTTTAACTATTGAGGAACTTGTGCGAGCAATATCGTATTTCAATTTTCAAAAAAATTTCTTCTATTCTATCAGGAATGAGATGTTCTCCAGTCTTAGTGCGATTTAGACTCATAAGTCTTTTGCGGATTGTTTGCATGCGCTGTCCATGATTGATCGAAAAAATCTTGGTTTTTCACTAAAAAACCCCCACCTTGCGGCGGGGGTGAATGACGATCGTTGGGTTAAACCCGACTGATCAGTCGAGATCGGGCATGCCCAGAACAGGCTCAGCCTGACGGTCAATTCCTTTTTCAAATCCAGCAGCAGCAGCACGAGCGCGGCCTGCGTGCCAAAGGTGACCAACCAGGAAGAAGAAGGCGAGCACGAATTGTGCTGCACCCAACCACTGGCGGAGGTTCACGTAGTTCA
>CAZJLQ010000405.1:0-1595 GCA_964546675.1 uncultured Synechococcus sp. | reverse complement strand
GTCCAGAACGACCTGGGATTGAACAAAATCGTCACGGGAGCTCTCTCCAGGCCTGAATGCCCCGATACGCCCTGCTGCGCCACATCGATGCGCCGGACGACCCGACCGGTTGTCATTACGACCTGTTGCTGGAGGCCGGTGGCGACTGTCGAACCTGGCGCCTGGAGTCGATCCCCAGCAACGCGGCACCGGCCCAGCCGGCAGTGCCGCTCCCCGCACACCGCCTCATCTGGCTCACCGCTCGCAGCGCAGCCGTGTCCGGAGGACGTGGCTGGGCAGAGCGGATTGCAGCCGGACGCTTTGAAGGCCAGCTCCCCGATGATCCATCCACACCGCTGAGGGTCCGACTCTTGGATGGACCCCTGGCCGGCGATCTCCAGATCACATCCGGGCAATGTCACCTGCTCCCCCTCACGCAGCCGTAAAACAAAGTGCGCGCTTTACAAGGATTGATGCCCCCCTTGAGCATCAGCACAACTCCGTTAGCGTGAAGCGTCGGCCTCTCCTGAGTCCTGGTGGTCCACATCAATCAGGTTGGTCTGACGCATTTCAAGTCCTTCGGTGGGGCGATGAGCATCCCTCTTGAGGAGGGGTTCACCGTGGTGACGGGGCCCAATGGTTCCGGAAAAAGCAATATTCTCGACGGAGTGCTGTTCTGCCTTGGGCTGGCAACCAGCCGTGGCATGCGAGCGGATCGCCTGCCCGATCTCATCAACAGCGGCGTACTGAAGGCAGGCAAAGCGGCCGAAACCATCGTGAGCGTGCGCTTTGACCTCAGCGAGTGGACGCCGGACGCCGCTGAGGAAGGCTTGGAAGCACCGGAGGACGGTCCATGGATCCGCTCCGAGCAGACCGAATGGACCGTCACACGAAAACTCAGGGTGATGCCCGGGGGCTCCTACAGCTCCAGCTACAGCGCTGATGGGGTCCCCTGCAACCTTCAGCAACTACAGACCCAACTGCGTCGGCTTCGCATCGACCCGGAAGGCAGCAACGTAGTGATGCAGGGGGATGTGACCCGCATTGTGTCGATGAGCAACCGCGATCGACGCGGAATCATCGATGAACTCGCTGGGGTCGCACTTTTTGACACGAGAATTGAGCAGACCCGTCGCAAGCTCGATGACGTTCAGGAACGGCAGGAACGCTGTCGACTGATCGAGCAAGAACTGCTGAACAGCCGGCAGCGTCTTGAAAAAGACTGCGCCAAAGCTCGCCAGTACAAAGAATTACGCGAGCGCCTGCAACTGGGCCGTCAGCAGGAGATGGTGCTGGCCTTTGAAGCGGCCCAGCAAGCGCTGAAGGATCTCGCCTCCCGCCAGCAGGCCCTCGATGGCCAGGAGCAGCGTGATGGGGCTGCCATCACTGCAGCTGAAGCCGCCCTTGGCGATGCAACCGCAACGCTTCAGACCCTGCAGGAGCAGGTCAAAGCGCTCGGTGAGGACAAGCTTCTCGCCGTGCAGGCTGAATTGGCCGGTCTTGATACCCGCAGTCGCGAACTGGAACGCCAGGCCGGGTTGCACCAAGACGAAGGCCAGCGCCTGCAAGGACGGCGCCATGACCTCATGAACCGCCGCCAGCAGTGGCAAGAACAA
>CAZJLQ010000404.1:0-1598 GCA_964546675.1 uncultured Synechococcus sp. | reverse complement strand
CCAGACAATCTTCTCGAGAATGTGACGAGGCTCTTCATCGTCGTGGGGAACGGCATATTCCAGATGGGCGACGCGCACCTTTGGATTCGGGGGACGACGGCGGATCTCCATGGGAGCTGATGGATGGGGAAGGACGAGAAAGGCAGCGGTGAATTCGGTCAGGCCACCAGCTGGGATGCGGCCTGCTTGTAGGCAACCTCAACGACTTCGCTGAGGGTTGGATGGGTGTGAACTTCCGTGGAGAGCTCGCGCACGCTCTGCCGACGTGCAACGGCATTGGCCACCTCTTGAATCAGGTCGGCAGCATGCAAGCCGTAGATATGAGCACCAAGCACTTCCCCACTGGCCTTGTTGAACAGAAGCTTCATGAGGCCATCACTCTCAAGCTCTGCAAGAGCCTTGGAGTTGGCTTTGAAATAACTGCGTACGGAACCAAGCTCGAAACCCTCCTTGGAGGCAAGCTCCTTTGCATCGGCCTCGGTGAGACCCACAGAGCTGATTTCAGGATGGGTGAAGGTGGCTGCGGGGATGCTGCGGTAGTCGATCTGTCGTTCGTGGCCAAGGATGTTGTCGACGGCGACGGATCCTTGTGCCGCAGCGGTGTGGGCCAGCATCAATTTGCCGGTTACATCCCCGACAGCCCAGAGATGAGGCACCGGAGTCCCATCCACCAGCACCCGCATGCCGTCGTCAATCGGTACGAAGCCGCGGTTGGTTTCAACATTCAAAGCTTCCAAATTCAGCCCTTTGCTGCTCGGCACGCGGCCGGTGGCCACCAGGACGGCATCCACCTCCAGGGTTTCCACGAATTCACGACTACTGAAATCAGCCAGCTCGATCTGCACCGGGCAACCGGGAGTGATCTTTCGCGCAAGAACCCCGGACCGAGCATCGATATCTCGCCCATCAATGAGATTTCGGCGGGCAATCTTCGTGATGTCCGGATCAAACGTGGGCATGACCCGATCGAGCGCCTCGATCATCGTCACCTCACAACCAAGTGCGGTGTAGACATCTGCGAATTCCAGGCCGATATAACCGCTGCCAATAATCGCGATCCATCGAGGCAGCCACTCGAGATTGATGGCCTCATCGCTCGTGAACACGGTGCGGCCATCGGTCTCGATGCCTGGTGGCACAAAAGGATCTGAGCCGGTGGCGATGATCACATCCCTTGCTGTCAACACACGATCCACACCACTGGACTCACGCAAGCCAACACGCTGGCTTCCCTCGAGCCGTCCCTGGCCGCGGAGGATCGTTACTCCGGCCCGTTCCAGCGTTTTGGTGAGATTGGAACGAATCGTCTGCACCAGTTGATTCGCATGATCGGCGATCTTCTGCCGCTCAAACCGCACCGGTGCGGCATGGATCCCGAAACTGGACAGGTGCTTGTCGTCGGCAAGCTCACGCACCTTTCCGCTCGCAGCAAGTAGGGCCTTGGAGGGCACACAGCCACGATTCACACAGGTCCCGCCCATATCGCGTGACTCGATGATCGCCGTCTTCAAGCCATGCTCGGCAGCGTGCTTGGCGGCATCAAAACCGCCGTAGCCGGCACCGATGACGATGACGTCGAAGTCGAAGCTGGCGTCGCT
>CAZJLQ010000403.1:0-1600 GCA_964546675.1 uncultured Synechococcus sp. | reverse complement strand
CCGGGATGTCGTGGAATTTGAGGTCGAGGAACACCCGCAACCCCTGCTCGCGCAGTTGCGCCACCACCTCAGGGCCGGCCTGCACGAACAGCTCCAGGCCCACCTTCACCCAGCGCAATCCTTCCACCTGGGCGGCAAACCTCAGGGCTTGGCCTGGCGCCATGCCATCGAGGGCCACGATGATCCGATCAGCGGGGACAGTGGACAGCAACGGAGCCAAGGCAAGCGAGTGATCCGGAGTCCATCCTGTCGCGCTGGCATCCAGATGAGTGATCCGTCAAAACGACCCAATCAGGACTCCATGCAAGTGAAGCTCAACTGGAGCGACAGATCAGACCAGGCACCATCAAGCTGAAGGTGACAGCTTGAGGCCTGTCGTGTGCTCAATGAAGGTCACATAGTCGCGCTTCGATTCAGGCTTTCGAACAAATTCGGGAGCAGCGGATCCCGCACACAAAGCCCCCAAGAGTTGATAAACACGAAACGCCTTGATGCGCTCGTGGTCAAGAGACCTGATCCCTTGATAAGCCTTGAGAACCCCTTCAACAATCTGCTCAGAAAGACGAGGCGAAAGATCCGCCACGATTTGAGGAGCATAGAGAAAATAGACATTCATCATGTTGGCCAAATCAAGGGCCGGGTCAGCAATGCAAAAAGACCAGTCCAAAACTCCCGTCACGGCACCGTCTTCAAACATCACATTGCGGCCGTGATAGTCACCATGCGTCACGGAAACATCAGTCCCGCCAAGGGGCAAGTGATTGCGAAGCCAGTCGATCAACTCAACAGCCCAGGGGGCCGCCTGTTCGAACAGAGCCAACACTCTTTGAAGCGCGGCAGGGGATAAAAACCAGTCCTCAGGGACCCCACCCCGCTTGAATGCATCAACAACATGCCCGACATCCAGCTCATGCATGGTGGCCATCGACTCACCCAAAACCGACGTAAAAACCTCTGGCTCCTGCTGGTCCAAGGGCTGACCTGGCACCAGATCCATCACTGCAAAGACGCCCCCAAAAACCGATGGGTCTCCACAGACGCGATGAATCACCGGTGCTTTTAGGCCCTGCTGATTCAAGGTCTGATGCACAAACTGGTGATAAAGAAGCAGCTCTTCTTTGTGTTCAGGACGCAGAATGCGAAGCACTTTTGGATCATCGCCAACCAGCTTGTAGCGATACAGCCGGGCATCCATGCCCCCCATCAGCCGCGTCGGTTCAACTTCATAAACGACATGTTCTGTTGAATCAGATTGCAGATACGACAAAAAATCAGCAGCGATCTGTTGATCGGATCTCAATTCAACTTCAGACTTCTCCATTGTCTTTGGCCCAGATGAGCTCAGCTTCGCCCCAGCACCCGATCAGCGAATCCCCCAAACGAGGGAAAACTGTTTTTTCAATAGCAACGTCGTGAGCTTCAGTTCAATGCTGACGAATGGTGACCCAAGCCTGAACCACGACGGAGCCAGCCTGATCCTGCTCAGGCGGTGAGCCGCCGGAAGGTTTTCTTGCCCAGCTGCAGCACCTTGCCCTTCAGCTCCTCAGCGCTGGCGAACTCCTGGTTGGGATCGGTGAGCTTCACTCCTTCCAGCCGGGCT
>CAZJLQ010000402.1:0-1600 GCA_964546675.1 uncultured Synechococcus sp. | reverse complement strand
AATCCAGACTTGATAGGCCAAACGTTGTGATCTGAAAGCTGTGACCGCATGACGGAGAAGTCAACGTGCTGGCCAAAGCTGCAGTTCAACCCATATCAACTGTCAGCTTGAATCTGCTAGGCAAAGAGCTTTAAATGCGCTTTATGTGTTCATCGCCAATAAAAATTTCCCATAATAAAAGGGAAAATTTGATCTCAACGCGTTGGTTGCAATTCGCTTCTACTCGGCCAGGATTTTTGGCACGCGATAAAAATCACCTTCCCGATTGGGTGCCTGGTTGAGAATGTCTTCTCGAACAGCGGTTGGATCAATGGCATCCTGCCGGGTCACATTCACCACCTCAACGGCACGGGTTGTTGGGGGGACATCCGTGGTGTCAATCGATTGAAGCTGGCCGACGTAGTCGAGGATTGATTCCAATTGTTTGGTGTACGTCTCCACCTTCTCGTTCGGTAGATCAAGGCGTGCGAGCTGAGCAACCTTTCGGACATCGTCTGCGCTGATGTGGCTCATGCTTCTTGCAGGAATCGACGTAGATCCTCGCTCAACGCCGTAGCGGCTGTCTCCAGGAAGGTGGCGCCGTGTTCGGCAGTGGCGAGAGATGGGTGAGAACCCATCCGTCCATCCGGATGGCGTCGCCGGAAATCCTCAGGACCATGGATCGGTCCGGCTGGAGCAGGGTCATCCAGGGGACGTTGCTTGCTGATCAGGCTGGGTTCCACCTGCAACGTCACGGCGATTTCGCTGGGTGTGGCGTGATGTCCTTCCTTGGAACCGTAAAGATCCCGTGCCTGTTGCATCACGGGACCACTCATGAACCAGTTGGAGAGACGGCAGCGGAGCTTTGGTGCGACGGCCAGGCCGCGGCTCGCGGCGGTGCCGTGGGCTTGGGCGAAGGCTGCTTTGGTGGTGGCGATGTTGCCCCCATGGCCATTGATCACGAAGACGCGCTCAAATCCATGACGGGCCAAGGACAGCACCAGATCATGCAGAACAGCGAGCAAGGTGGCTGGTTGCAGGCTCATCGTTCCGGCAAAGCCAAGATGGTGTTCGGCCATGCCGAAGGCTTGAGCAGGAGTGACGAGAACTCCGGTGCGTTTCCCCACGTCCAGCGCAATGGCCTCAGCCGTAAGAGCATCCGTACCGATGGCGCCCGTGGGGCCGTGTTGCTCGGTTGAACCGAGCGGAATGATCACGCCTTTGCACCGCTTGAGGTAATCCTCAACTTCAGGCCAGCTGCGAAGAGCGAGGCGGATGGCGTCGTTGCTCTCGACGGGGCCAGGAAGCGTGTCAATCATGCCGTTCAGTGAGCGGTTCCGTTCCCGTCGTATTGGTCAGTGTTGTAGTAGCCGCCTCGGGTTCCAAAGAACAGGCACGCCAGAGGGAATAGCACGATGCTCGCCAGAAGCACGGTGCCAAGGTTGAAGCCGGAGAGAGCGGCGTCCATCGGATGCGTATTGGTCCCTCCAGCTTGGCGACTGGCGAGGCTGGTTGCAGCGTTTAGGCCGATGTGGCGTCGAGTTCGAGACACTGTTCAGGGACTTGCAGCCAACGCCGCAGCCAGCCCGTCAACCAGATGAAAGGGAGGGTGTCGGCGAAG
>CAZJLQ010000401.1:0-1612 GCA_964546675.1 uncultured Synechococcus sp. | reverse complement strand
GGGGGACGGTGAAGCGCAGCGGCGGGGCGCGATGGTCGCCAGCTGGGTGAGTCAGGCGAGCTTCTCACCGCCTGGGATCACCGTTGCGGTGGCCAAGGACCGGGCGATTGAAGCCCTGATGCAAGTTGGAGACCGGTTTGTCCTCAACGTGCTGCGCCAGGACAACCACCAGGACTTGTTGCGTCACTTTCTCAAGCGCTTCCCCCCCGGTGCCGACCGCTTCGCGGGGGTGAACCTGCTGGAGGGTGCGGCGCAGGGCGGGCCGGTGCTTAGCGAAGCCCTGGCCTTCCTGGGCTGCCAAGTGGAGCAACGGATGGAGGGGCCGGACCACTGGATCATCTACGCCGTGGTGGAGCAGGGCAATGTGGCTGACTCCGACGCTGTCACCGCCGTGCACCACCGCAAAGTTGGCAACCACTACTGATGATCGTGACCAGCACCACTGACCAACGTCACACCATCCAATTGCCGATCGATGGCGGCGTGCTCAGCCTGCGTGGCCTGAGTCCGCGACGTCATCGTTTCGAGCTGGAATACGCCCTCGAGCGGGGCAGCACCGCCAACAGCTTTCTATTCGAAGCTGACGACGATCAACCCGCTGTTCTGGTGCATCCCCCCGGGGCGGCCTACAGCGACGTGTTTCTTCCGGCGCTTGCGGATCTCCTCCCGAACAATGACCAGCCGCTTCGGATTGTTGTCGGCCATGTGAACCCGAACAGAGTGGCTCTGCTTCGCAATCTGGCCGAAACCCGCTCTCAGCTTGAACTGATCGCCTCCAATGCGGGCGCCAAGCTGCTGAGAGAACTCTGGAATCAGCGCAAACCCTCCCCACCGGGGCAAGACGCAGACCCACCACCACTTCCAGATCTTCCACCCATGCGGGTGATCCGTCATGAAGAGACGCTGCCTTTGGCGCGCGGACGACATCTACTGCTCCTGGCAGTTCCAACGCCCCGATGGCCCGGCGGACTGCTCGCCTTCGAGGACAGCCTCGGTCTGCTGATGAGCGACAAATTTTTCAGCGCCCATCTCTGCACCGACAACTGGGCTGAGACGAGCCGCAGCAGCACGGATGAGGAGCGCCGGCATTTCTACGACTGCCTGATGGCCCCGATGGCTCGTCAGGTGGAGTCCCTGGTTGATCGTCTCGAGGAACTCGACATCCGGACGATTGCCCCGGGCCATGGTCCAGCCATCGACAGCAGCTGGAGAAGTTTGCTGAGCGATTACCGCCGCTGGGGAGAAAGCCACCAACAGGCCAGTTTGAATGTGGTTCTCCTGTATGCCAGCGCCTACGGCAATACGGCGGCCATTGCTGACGCCCTGGCCAAGGGCGTCAGCCGCACGGGGATCCGCGTGAACAGCCTCAACTGTGAATTCACACCAAGCGACGAACTGATCGCCTCGATTCATCAGGCAGACGCGATCATGATCGGCTCGCCCACCCTGGGCGGCCATGCACCAACACCCGTCGTCTCCGCCCTTGGCACCCTGCTTGCGGAGGGCGACCGAAGCAAACCCGTCGGCGTGTTCGGCAGTTTCGGCTGGAGCGGTGAAGCGGTGGATCTCTTGGAGACCAAGCTCCGTGATGGTGGCTTTCAGTTCGGCTTCG
>CAZJLQ010000400.1:0-1614 GCA_964546675.1 uncultured Synechococcus sp. | reverse complement strand
GTCCGCTGAGCAGCTGTTGCATCAGCTCGGCACCAGTGCCCGGCAAGGGGGACTCGCCGAGATCGTGGCCGGACGCCTGAAGCCAGTGCAGGATCGAGACGCAGCTGGCTGGGGTGTCCAGCCCTACGCCGTTGGCCAGGCGACCGTCACGGACGGGGTAATTGGCCAGCACCAGGGCCAGAGATCGTTGGCCAGTTGGCGTCTGCTCCAGATCGACCCACCGTCCGCAGTGTTCAACCAGCCATTCGATTCCTGCTGAATCAGGCTCCAACCGAGGCACCGCTGTGGACAGTTGCATCCGATCCGAGCGCCGTTGGCGAAAGCCGCAGGGTCGTGTGGTGATGCGCCCATCCAGTTCCGGCATCACCACCTGAAGCGAAAGATCCAGTGGATCCAGTCCGCGGCTGCTGGCGTCCCAACGCTCGCGCGGTTGGGAGCTGGTGAGCATCTGCAGCACGGGCCGATCGAGCTTCTCCCAGAGCGGGCTGCCGAGCCCCGCTTCCTGTTGCCGCACGGAGGCAAAGGACGTCCCCGCGATCACCACGCTGACCTGTTCAGCTTGCAGCAGGTCAGCCACACCTGATTGCACGGCGGGGTCGCGCAGGCTGCTGACCCAGAGCAGGCGCGGACAGAGGCCCTTGGCACGTAACGCCTGAATCAGGGCATGGGCCAGCTGTTGATCCCCGGATTGCAACAGGGCGCGATAAAGCACAACGCCAATGCGAGGGCCCGGATTGAGCTGCCAGTCCCAGGGAAGGGGGTCGGCCAGGCGGTGCAGGACCACCGCTTCGGGGTGAGGTTCGTCTCCGTTCAGGAGTTGCTCGATCGCGATCAGCAACTCGCCCATGTTCTGCTCACCGCCTTCCCGAAGCAGGGCCGCCAGACGATCCGCCAGGGGAATGCTGATGGACCCGAGGCCATGCAGAACAGCGTTCTGATCACTGGTGCCGGCCAGAATCAACAGCTGACGTTGCGGTTGAGCCCTCTGCCAGGCCTGCAGGCGTTCGAATCCATAGCTCCAGTGGCCTCGGCTGCCGAGCAGCCGCACAACGATCAGCCGAGACTGCTGCGCGGTGCTGCGCAGGTAGTGATCCACCTGGGCGGGGTGGCTGAGCTGGGGCAATTCCAGCGCCCGGATGCGATCGACCCAGGCGTGATGCCGCGGTTCTTGCAGGCAGCTTTCCAGGGTGCTGAGGTCGGTGCCGGCGCTGGAGAGCAGCAGTACATCAGCAGGCGGTTGCTCGATGAGCACCACATCCTCTGGAGGGTCAAGCCCTGGGCAACTGGCGAGGCGATGCATGCGGCCATTCTCCCCATTACGGGTCTGGCCACTAACACCTCGTTGTTAACACCCTGCCCCTAACAGTTCATCGAAACCACCTTGCCAAACCCAGCCTGTGAGGGGCTCTCTGAGCTATTTCAAATTTGTTGGTGCTGTTTTAATGATTGGCCCTGTTTTGCAGTCCTCAAGTTGTGCTTGACGGTTTCTTCTGATCGATCCGTTTGAGCGATGACCAGGGACAATGCTGTGTTGGCTGATGCTTGACGGTCTTGCATCAGTGATCTGAGATGTCAGCTTGAATTTTCAGCACCTCGTCATCATCAATAGCGCAC
>CAZJLQ010000399.1:0-1623 GCA_964546675.1 uncultured Synechococcus sp. | reverse complement strand
GCGTGACAGGGCGTAACGCCTCAACAATGAGAGGCCCAATTGTGATATTAGGAACAAAACGTCCATCCATGACGTCCACGTGTATCCAGTCTGCTCCCGCTTCGTCAACAGCTTTTACTTCTTCCCCCAAGCGCGAAAAATCTGCTGAAAGGATGGATGGTGATACGACTAGTGAGCGTTTTGACATCACGGGGCACAGCTAGTGACTCCGTGATGTTACATCTGCTACTCCAGTCAGTTCGGGGTTGGCAGAACAGTTCCAGCCTGCGCCTCTGTTGCAACCCGGCGCAAGTCGTCGCATCCCTCTTTCAAGGTTGGGTAGGCAAACATGCCGCTTCCAGCGATGAAGCAGTTAGCACCCGCTGCACAACACTGCGAAATGGTCCAATTCGCCTTAATTCCACCATCAACCTCGATGTCAACATCGAGATCCCGCTCAACGATCGTTTTTCTCAATTCTGTGATTTTGTCCAGCATGGTGGGGATGTATGCCTGGCCGCCAAAGCCTGGATTGACTGTCATCACCAAGACATGGTCGACCATGTCCAGGACATTTTTCACCATTTCCATTGGTGTGTGCGGGTTCATGGCCACCGACGGACTGCCCCCTAGTTGTCGGATTCGACCCAACACACGATGGAGATGAGTATTGGCTTCAACGTGAGCGATCACGACTCCAGGTTCTCCGTTTGACCCCTTGGTCGCTTCGACGTAATCCTCGAGCATGGTTTCGCAGTTGTACTGACTCACCATGAGCTGTGTTTCAAAGGGCACGCTGCAATAGCGCCTGCATGCCTTGATGAGTTCGGGACCAAAGGTGAGGTTGGGAACAAAATTCCCATCCATCACATCGAATTGAATCCGGTCGACCCCTGCATTCTCGAGATCTTTGACGCATTGCCCCATGGCCGCCCAGTCCGCTGGAAGGACGGATGGAATGATCTGAATCGGACGATGAGGCCCTGCCATACGAGTCCAAATAAACCGCAGAACTTTAGTGAAGCCCTGCTGGCTGGGGATGACCAGATGACACTGATACACTTAGCCGCGCTCAGTCGTCGAGATCCACTGCGGCAAGGGCAGACTGCCCTCCCTGATGGACTTGCAAACCCCTTCACCCCACAACCGGAGTCCCGTGGATCAGACCCTCATTCAAGAAATTCTCGAGGTTGTCGAACAAGCTGCTATCGCTTCCGCCAAGCTCTCCGGCAAAGGCCTGAAGAACGAGGCAGACGCTGCTGCAGTGGAAGCCATGCGCAAGCGCATGGGTCAGATCCAGATGCAAGGTCGCATCGTGATTGGCGAAGGCGAGCGTGACGAAGCACCGATGCTTTACATCGGTGAAGAGGTGGGGAGTGGTACTGGTCCTGGTGTCGACTTCGCCGTCGACCCCTGCGAAGGCACCAACCTTTGTGCCTTCAGCCAGCGCGGCTCGATGGCCGTTCTTGCAGCGTCCGACCGTGGTGGATTGTTCAACGCGCCGGACTTCTACATGAAGAAGCTTGCTGCTCCACCAGCAGCGAAGGGCAAGGTTGATATCCGCAAAAGTGCAACCGAAAACATCAAGATTCTCAGCGATTGTCTCGGACTTTCAGCTGATGAACTCACGATTGTTGTGATGGA
>CAZJLQ010000398.1:0-1628 GCA_964546675.1 uncultured Synechococcus sp. | reverse complement strand
CCATCATGGGGCTTGATCGTCTTGAACGACACAAGAGCCCAGGATCGGAACCAAATAGCGCAGCCGCAACAAACAGTCCCCACAAAAAAAAGAGGAAGCAGTAACGCAAATGCTTGGGGGCCGTCGTCGAGAAAACAGATTGATGACGACCAGAAATAGCTCCACGAAACTGATGCCATTCCGCGCCTCAAGAATGACCTATCGCCGCTCGTCGCACAAACTCATCCCGTCAAAACGCCCTCAATCAGTCAGAAAGATCCGCTGGGCGCTTTCAGCCTCTCGATCGTGGTCTGCTCGTGCCGGCAACCGAACATTGCTGCCTGACAACAACACTGTGGCCGCACTGATCAGCCGTCTTCCCTCACCTGATCACCCAGAGCCAGGACGAGCGCTTCACTGACCGTTTCGGCTTCCAGAAGAGCCAGATCCAACCCTGCAGCCAAATCGCCCAGACCGCTGCCTCGGGGCACCACCGCCCGACGGAACCCGAGTCGGGCGGCTTCCTGCAAACGCAGCTCAAGCTGGCCGACCGGCCTGAGCTGGCCGCCCAAGCCCAACTCACCCACCAGAACGGTTCCTGCCGGGAGCGTGAGGTCGCGGAAGCTGGCGACAACCGCAGCGGCGACTCCCAGATCAGCGGCCGGCTCCTCCACCTCCAACCCGCCAGCAACAGCGAGGTAGCAATCGAAGCGGGACAGCGGCATCCCCATGTGTTTCTCGAGCACCGCCAGGATCTGATGCAGACGGTTGGTTCCGATTCCCGTCGCGGTGCGCCGCGGGCTTGCGTAACTGGTGACATTCACCAGCGCCTGCAGATCCACCACCAGAGAGCGCGTGCCCTCACAGGCCACGATGGTCGCCACGCCCGAAGCGCGGGCATCACTCAGGAACAGCTCACTGGGGTTGCCCCCCTCGGCAAGGCCTCCCGCCTGCATCTCGAAGAGACCGAGCTCATGGGTGGCTCCAAAACGGTTCTTGACCCCCCTCAACAGCCGATGGCTGGCGAAGCGGTCTCCCTCAAACGTGAGCACCGCATCGACAAGGTGCTCCAGCACTTTGGGGCCCGCCAGCATCCCCTCCTTCGTGACATGCCCCACCAGCAACAGGGCGGTGGTCTGCCGTTTCGCCAGGCGCTGAAGCGCCGCTGCACACTCGCGCACCTGTCCGACGGAACCTGGCGCACTGCTCAGATCGCCATCGTGAAGCGCCTGGATGCTGTCGATGATCGCGACAGCTGGCTGAAGGGCCTCCAGCTCCTGAAGCACCAGATCAAGATCGGTCTCCGCCAGGAGCTGCAGATCACTGTCGCCACCGGCAAGCCGCTGCCAGCGCAGCTTCACCTGCTGAGCCGACTCCTCAGCACTGACGTACAGAACGGAGCAGTGAGCGGCCAGCTCCGACGCGGTTTGCAACAGAAGAGTGCTTTTGCCGATCCCGGGGTCACCACCCACGAGGACGAGGGAACCGGGCACCAAGCCACCCCCCAGCACCCGGTCAAACTCCTCAGACCCCGTGCGAAGCCTCTGCAGGGGTTGATCCTGCAAGGAGGCAATGGCAGTGGAGCGCCGTGGTGCCGCAGAACGCTCGGGATCCGGGGCTGAGCGCCGCCGCCGACCGTCGGTTTTGGG
>CAZJLQ010000397.1:0-1633 GCA_964546675.1 uncultured Synechococcus sp. | reverse complement strand
CACTACGACACCATCAGCGCCTTCATCAAATCCATCCGGGGATCCGATCCGGAGGCAGCCCTCTTCTGGCTGGCGCGGATGATGGAAGCCGGCGAAAACCCCCGCTTCATCTTTCGGCGCATGCTGATCGCCGCTGGTGAAGACATCGGACTGGCTGATCCCCAGGCGATTGTCGTGGTGGAAGCCTGCGCCGCCACCTTCGAACGGGTTGGCCTGCCTGAAGGCTTGTACCCCCTCGCCCAGGCAGCCCTGTACCTGGCCAGCACGGAAAAAAGCAACAGCGTTATGGGCTTCTTTGACGCCTTGAAGACGGTCCGGAGCGCCAACCGGCAGGACGTGCCAAGCCATCTGCGGGATGCGAACCGCGACGGGGCCGCTTTCGGTGACGGCATCGGGTATCGCTACCCCCATGCCTACACGGACCACTGGGTTGAGCAGCAGTATCTACCCGGTGCACTTCAGGGAGAGGTGTTCTGGCAACCAGGTGCACTGGGCTGGGAAGGAACACGGCGGGATCGGATGGCCGAACGCAGGGCCGCCCAGCTCGCCGCGGCCGCCGAACTGGCCGCCGACCACCCCCTGCTGCTGAGCAGCGGTCCCGACAGTCCAGCCCTTGAGCGCTGGATTCAGCGTCAGCTCGGGCAAGAGGGAGAGCGCCTACATCAGCTGCGAAAGAAACTTTGGGATGGCGTGCCCTGGAAACGGAACGATCGGGTGCTGCTGCTGGGCATCCGTTCACTGCTCTGGGCCCTTGATCCACTTCGGGCCACACCGGAAGGCGGTGTCACATTGCTGGCTGCATCGGAGAACGACCGCCAACGCCTCGAGGCCCAGATCACATTGCTTGAACCGGAGCTCCGCCCCGAGCTGCTGGTGGGGGGCACGGACACCTTGACCGCTTTGCCAAAGGCCCATCGGTTCGAGTGGATTGGGGGTCGCCTCAGCGCAGCTGAGTATCCGCAACCGATGTGGAGCGACTTCTGGACACAGCTCGGGCAACGCTGTTGTCCGGGGACCGGACTACGACTCCTGATCAGCAAAGCGGCAGCTGGACCTGCTGCCGCTTTGCTGCAGACACTCAACACGTCGAGCACGCCGCTGGAACCGCTGATCAAACGGGAAGAGGAATGGCTGGAACAGCAAAAGCCACCTCTGGTGGAGCTTCATCAGCAAGGCTGGACCGTGACCGAGACCGCATGGAGCGAGACGGTCGAACTGGGCTCCAGCGGCGATCTGATCGAACGTTGGCTGGGAGACGGATCCGCCTACCGCCAGGCAATGACAGGACTTGATGAGGCCTTGCTGCTGCACCTTCGAACCCTGATGAAAAGTCTTGATGGCAAAGGGATCCGAATGCCAATGCAGCATCGGTTGCTCAGTGGCGAGTTGACACAAAAAAACCCCGGCGAAGCCGGGGTGTGACAACTGAATGAAGGCTCAGCGCCTGATCACCAGAGGGGACGTGCAGGAGCGGGGGCAACGGTACGAACGGGCTCAGCAGGCAGCTGGGAGTTGGCCTGGACGCAAGCAGGCAGGAAGACGTACCAGGACAGCAGTGAGGTGCACTGGGCGTCGCCTTCACACTTGTCGGGGGCACAGACGTTCTGAACACCGTCGTAGGTGTTTCAGGTGT
>CAZJLQ010000396.1:0-1640 GCA_964546675.1 uncultured Synechococcus sp. | reverse complement strand
CGGGCATGGTGTGGTCGCCACAGGTGAACACATCCACAGCGGCGTAGCCGTTTTCAGGCCAGGTGTGAATCGAGATGTGGGACTCTGCGAGGAGTGCAAGACCCGTGACGCCCTGGGGTTCGAACCGATGGGTGATCAGGTTCAGGAGGGTTGCACCAGCACGTTTTGCAGCGTTCGTGATGGTGGTCCTGAGAAAGGCTTCGTCGTTGAGCTTGTTCGGATCGCAGTCGTAAAGCTCGAGGATGCAGTGTTTCCCCACCATGTCGGTGGCTTCGGTAGTCAAGCCTGAGTCGGGATGGCCGGATTCAGTGCCTCGCCATCCCGGGTTGGGATGCAAGTCAGAGAGGCTCTGCTTCATCAACTGCGAAAAAAAAGCCCATGCACCTTATCCGACATCCAAGTCTGGACTCAGTTCTCTTGCACCCAGAATCTGTGCGTGCTGACGCCAACCGCCTTCAAACGCATTGAGGTGGGTGGCGCTGATCAGGCACTGGTGAGAGTGTCCAACGGCCTCGAGGAGCAGCTGCTGGCGATCAGGATCCAGTTCAGCCAGCACATCATCCAGCAGGAGCAACGGTGGATCGCTGCAGCGTTGGCTGACCAGCTCCAGTTCAGCCAGCTTCAGCGCTAACACCAGGGTTCTCTGTTGACCTGCCGAACCAAACCGCCGGGCTGCACTTCCCCCGAGCAGGAAGGCAACCTCATCGCGATGCGGACCAACCCGGCAGCTACCGAGACGCTCTTCCTCGGGGCGTTGCTGTTTGAGCTGCTCTTCGATCGAGAGCCGCCAGGGCTCTTCGGCTTCCTGGGCATCGAGCTTGCTGCCGGGTCGGTAGCTCAGCTCAAGCTTTTCGTGGCCGCGGCTCAGATGAGCCTGCCACCGCTGGGCGATCGGTTCGAGATGGTTGAGTGCACGCAGGCGCCTGCGATGAATTCGCGTGCTCACCAGCGCCATCTGCATGTCGAAGGCATCGAGCAGGGAACCCCGCTCCTCGTTCCCGTAGTTGCCGAAACGCCGCCAAATCTGACTTCGCTGTCGCAGCAGGCGGCCATAACGACTGATCAGATCGGAATAGACCGGTTCCAGCTGCAACACGACGCGATCAAGCCATTGCCGCCGCAGAGCCGGTTCGCCTCGCACGAGATCAAGGTCCAGCGCGCTGAATCCGACACACCGCAGTGGGCCGATCAGATCATGCTGGCGTTCCAATGCCTTCCCATTACGACGAGCGAGTCGTCCTCCGGAACGGCGCAGTTCCAGTTCCAGCTGATCGCCGTCGCCGACAGAGGCACGGAGCATGGCCCGGTCGGCCTGCCACTGGATCAGATCACGATCATGGCTGCAGCGATGGGACCGCAAGGTGCCCAGCACTTCCACCGCTTCGAGCACATTCGACTTGCCGATTCCATTCGGTCCGATGACCAGCAGCCTTGGCTGGGTGATCGTCAGCGAGAGAAGGGTCTGATTTCGGAACCCTTGCACAGTCAGCTGCTGAAGCTGGATGGGTCCTTGGGCGGCGTTTGGTTAAGGTACTTCTTGTGGAATGGCTGAGAAGCCGAACCATCACTGCGGCATTGAGCCGATCAGTGGGCATGTAGCTCAGTTGGATAGAGCATCAGATTCCGGTTCTGAGGGTCGG
>CAZJLQ010000395.1:0-1654 GCA_964546675.1 uncultured Synechococcus sp. | reverse complement strand
ACGACGGCCGCTATCGGGTGACGCTCTCTCCGAAATCCTGGTCGGCAGCTCTGGCCGCCGGGTCGTCTCAGAGCTCGTACTACCAGGGTGATGGTGATGCGACGTCACCGGATCAGGTGTTCGATTTCGCTCCTGGGATTGCGCCCGTTGATGCGGTCAATGACGATCCGTCCGCATCCGTTCCGGATGACACGACTGATGCCTCGGGTATCGAATCCGATGTGCCCGTTGGTTCGGACGATCCCGCCGATGCGGTGGATCCCGTCGAGCCTGTGGCCCCGGTCGATCCAGCTTTGGATTCCTCTTCCGAGTCCTCATCGGAGTCCTCTGATGTCGTTGATGGCGGCACCGTCAAGATCGACTATGAGGCCCCCGATGGGATCACCGACAAGCGCATCGTCACCTACTTCGAGGAGTGGGGGATCTATTCACGCGACGTGAATTTGTCGGATGTCGACGGCCAGTCGATGACCCACATGAACTACAGCTTCTTCGATGTGAAATCGGACGGCTCGATCAGCCTGTTCGATGAATTCGCAGCGCTGCAGAAGCGTTTCCCTCAGTCGGATCAGGTCAGCCGCAGCTTCTCCACCGCTGACTATGCCGCGATGGATCCTGAGCTTCTGGCGGCCTATGAGAGCTCCGGCCGCTACACCGTCAGTCAGGCCGGCGATTCAGTCACCGTGACGTCCGTGCCGGTGGGCTGGAATGGTGTTGGCACCAATGATGCGGGGAACTTTGAGCAGCTTCGGCGGTTCAAGGAGCTCAATCCTGAAGTGAATCTCGGCTTTGCTCTGGGCGGTTGGACGTTGTCTGACGAATTCAGCACCGCGTATTCCACCCAGGCTGGCCGCGACAAATTTGTCAGCGAAACGGTGCGTATCTTCCAGGAGTATGACTTCTTCAATACTGTTGATTTCGACTGGGAATATCCCGGTGGTGGTGGCAAGGCCGGCAATGCGGTTTCACCGGAGGATGGTGCCAATTTCGCCCTTGTTCTGGAGGATCTTCGTTTTGCGCTGGATGCTCTAAGTGATCAGACCGGTGAGCAATACGACATCTCGATTGCAACCGCCGGAGGGTACGAGAAGCTTGCCAATCTCAACCTGGAAGGTATCGACGATTACGTCGATTTTTACAACGTGATGACCTATGACTTCCACGGCGGCTGGGAGAACGTGACCGGTCACCAGGCGGCGATGACCGGCGATCCCAACAACTACGACGTCACATCAGCGGTGGCGGTGTTTGAAGATGCCGGGGTTGATCTCAGCAAAGTGGTGATGGGTGCTCCTGCCTACACCCGTGCCTGGGGTGATGTCAGTGATGGGGGAAGCTTCGGGTATCAACAACCGGGCCGTGGAGCATCGGCAACGGGATCCTTCGAGGCGGGCGTCTACGACTACAAGGACATCGTGGAGGATGTTGTTACTGGGCAGCGCGATCTCTACTGGGATGACAACAGCAAAGCAGCCTTTGTCTATGACGGTGATGAATGGAGTTCGATGGAAACAGCGGCAACAATTGCGGGCAAAGTGGCTTACATCCAGGAGAAGGATTTGGGCGGCATGATGTTCTGGGCGCTCAGCAATGATGCTGAAGGAGATCTCAGCCTTGTCGAGGCCGCTGATGATCTATTGCGCAAGGGATCATC
>CAZJLQ010000394.1:0-1659 GCA_964546675.1 uncultured Synechococcus sp. | reverse complement strand
ACAATGCGTCGCAATGATTTCCGATTTTTTCCTCTTGCCCATCAAGACCTTCACTTGCTGAGCTGGTTCACACCGTATGTCAAGGTCTGGGCAATCGTCAGCATTGCCGAATTAATTGCCATTGTCGGATTGTGCTGCACATTCATCAGCAAATTAACGCAGCGCTCGGCTCCTTCACTCTTGCTGATGGCGACATTATTAATGCTATTTCAGCCGGCCACTGCGACTGCATTTTTTCAGCTGATCTATTCAGAGAGAATCCTCACACTGCTTCTGATTGGCTACGCAGTGAGCTACCTAAGCTATCAACAAACCAAGCATCAATCAGCATTTTTAATAACCTTATCACTCGCAACCCTAGGCCTCTTTTTCAAAGACATTGCCCCTCTGCTGTTCATCATGCCAGCACTATTCACCATTGCTTTTGGGCTCATGGGATGGATGCATGGAAAGCCGGGCGGGAAAGGCATGACATCACATGAATTTCTAGATCACTACAAATTAGAGCTCTGGCTATGCGGCTTGGGCGTGATATTCGTGATCTGGTATGTGATTTTAAGCCTGCTTCCAAGCCTCTACGAAGGCCAGAATGCCCTGAGAGCTCATGAGAAAACATTTACAGCTGGAATACGATTTACGGGCCTTATCTTGTTCAGCGGCATTCGATTCATTACAATTGCCAGAAAAGACCACAAGGGAAATTTACTCGATGGACTGAATTTCAGTGCGATTCTTTACAGCCTTGCCGTCTATGCATTCACAGGCTTCCGGGATGGAAGCTACCTGGCATTGCCAGTGCAGCTTGTGATCGTTCTGGACGCCCTCTACGTCTGGAGTGCCTGGATCACACCCCACCTTTCAGCAAGAATGAACAACAAATCGATCGGCCTGATCGGAAGCGGCGCATGCGTGTTGCTAATCGGAATCGACCATCTGCAAAAAGAGAATTTTGCTTCAGCGGTTCATGACGTGACTCACAAACAAGTCACCTGGGAACGTGCATACAACGCCACACGAAGACGCTTGAAAAGCGCAAGAAGCAATGGCGAAGAAATCAATCTCATTTTTACAGACTCATGGTTTAACCGTAAGCGGCATTTAGACAAACTTCCATTTAATCGATTAATTTTCATGGATCCTACCAAGAACACTTACACAGTTCTTGACGGAAAAGGCAAGGGAGATGCATACAAACCACAATCAGGCGATTATCTCATTAACATCGATCGCGATAATTTGGAAGAATTAGTATACGACCTGGAAGACTACGACAAAATTTACAGCGCCGAAGAAGGTGTTGAATTTGGAAATCTTTATCGGCGCAGATAGCAATGGCGCCCAGGCAAACAACAAGAAATGCTGTCAACGACGATCATACCCAATGTGATTAAGGCAAGGGGGATCAATGGCTCCGAGTAACGTGGCAAGAAATGAGTCAACGATGCATGAAATAAAAAATACATGGCTGGAACAATGCAGACGATCAACCAAACCAGTCGCCTTTGCACAATTGCAATCATTGGTGCTATCAAAAGTGAGCTAAATGCACACGCATTGATGAAAGTCGAAAGCCAACCACGGTCGGTAAAGGTCCAGAATCCACGCCAGCCCAGAGGAACCGAAACACTGACATGCGACAAGGGCATGCTTGCAATTCTG
>CAZJLQ010000393.1:0-1661 GCA_964546675.1 uncultured Synechococcus sp. | reverse complement strand
CGATTTGCTGCTTCGCCGTCTGCGTGAACACGGCGTGGATGGATTGGTGAATGAAGCCCTGCCTGTACTAACGGAGCTTCAGAAGGAATCAGCGCTGGCCGTTGCCGCCCAACTGGTCCATGCCGATCGAAAAGTGATGCCTGCTGAAGCGGAGTTTCTTCAGAAACTGGCCGATCAACTGGATCTTGCAGATGGTCAGGCCAAGGCCATTGTTCGCGCAATCGAGGCTTTGAATCGCGACAGCCTGGACGAGTGAAGGCAGACTGGGACCCTTGGTGTCTTGATTTTGCTCTCGATGTTCCTAAAACGCTTCAAACCGATCCTGCTGTCTTTGGTTGCTCTTGGACTGGCAATGGGTTTGGGTGTTCAGGCTGCAATGGCGATCGCACCTGCGGACTTTTCTTCCCAGCGTCCTGACAACCGGGTCGTTGACGAGGCTGATGTTCTCAGTCGCTCCAGTCGCGCCGAACTTGACCGGCGCCTGGAGGACTTCGGGGAATACCGGCTCGATGCACGTTTGGTGACCTTGAGACGGCTCGATTACGGGTTCACGTTGGATGGATTCGGTCGTGAATTGATCGATCGGTGGACTGTTGACGGTGATCCAAGCAACCCTTTGCTGCTGTTGCTGATTGAGACCCAAAACAAACGTGCCGCTGTTGTTGCCGATCCCGCGCTGAAGACACAGCTGCCCGATTCGCTTCTTTCCAGTACAGGTCGTACAACGATGGCCATTCCGTTGCGTGAGGGCGAACGTTTTCGGCAGTCCTCCCTCGATGGTCTCAATCGCATCTCCATCGTCCTGAATGGTGGTGAAGATCCGGGCCCTCCAGAGGACATGGTGCGGCCCACAATCCCCACCAATATTCCGACACAGGAGGAAACCCAGAGCAGCAATGCCACCACATGGATCATCGTTTTACTCGTGTTGGGAACCATCATTCCGATGGCCACATGGTGGGTGTTCTCCCGCTGATTGAGCCCACACCATGAGTCGTCGCAACTGGATTGGATTTTTTGCGGACAGCCAGGCGTTTGATCTCACCAATGAACTGGAACGGGGATATGAAGCGGCATTGTTGATTCAGAGCCTCGAACTCGAGTTTTACGACGATCGACCCATTCGTCCTGATCTTGAGCTCACGGTGCCCCGCTCGGTTCAAGCAACGATCCTCAGAAAGTTTCGAACGGCTCTGAAGATCTGCAGATCAGTGAGTGTGATTGTTGAACCCAATCGCGGCCAACTCGACACACAGGAGCTTCGACAGCTTCAGTTGATTGAAGCTGTGGTTCAGCGTTACTCACCTGAGCGCACAGCCAACAGCCCCAAGCTCAGTCGGGCTCCTAACCCATTGCCTCGATCCTTGCTGGGGCTGTTCGATTCCGTCCGCCGTCAACTGGATCCGACCTCGGAAGAGACCTTGGTGGCTGGGTTTCGAAGACGCAGGGATTCCACTCTGGTTTCTCTGCGGATCCTGCTCTTACTCATTCTGGTTCCTCTTCTGGTTCAGCAGATTTCCCATACATATGTCTTTTCACCACTTGTGAATCGACTTTCCCCTGAGCTTGCTTTTCTGAGTTACCCGCAACCAAATCTTCAGGATAAAGCTGTTCAGAAATTGAGCTTGTACAAACAGGAAATTGAATTTGAGGCCTTGTTG
>CAZJLQ010000392.1:0-1662 GCA_964546675.1 uncultured Synechococcus sp. | reverse complement strand
CAAGTATTTAACATCAATTGCGAACATTATGCAACTTCCAAAACTTACAACCTGTCAAGAAAAATAAGTACAAAATGCGATATAAATATTTGACAGCCAGAGGACAATCATGCCCCAAAGAAAGGGATTTCAACAAAATAAGGCTCCCTACGACATCCGTTAGGCATGCCAGAGTCGCAGTAGAACGTTAACAAGAAATCAATAATTTGATCACACGATAGCTAATCATTCGAGAAAGTAGTATGAATACACGAGAAGATCGATCGAGAGAGCGTGCGCGTGGTGACCTTCCCCCACCCTGCAAACAAGGACGAACCCCTCGGTCTCTCCAACAAACTTTCAGAAGTGATCGACAAAGATAAATTCATAGACAAACTTGAACGATGGGCCGCAAGCGGACAGCTGCTGGAAGCGGCGCGCCAAGCCTTCAACCTGAACAACACTCCAGGGTTGCTGCTGCAATGGATTGCTGCGCTCCGTCGCGGTGATCACCATTCGCTACCGCCAGTTGAACTGCTCGACGGCCAGACCATGGCAGGCCTGCGCGGGGCATACACAGCCTCAGATCCCAATGGACAGGAACGCATCTATCTCAATGCAGCCTGGCTGCAAAGGGCCGACCCCAAGGCGATCGAAGCTGTCCTCCTCGAGGAAATCGGCCATGCCATTGACTATCAAATCAACAAGGGAAAAGACAGCCAAGGAGATGAAGGATCAGCCTTTGCAGCGTCTTTGCACAATCGCAGCATTCCTGAATCGATTTATCAGGAGCAGGACCATCAATTTTTAGTCATCAATGGCCAGCAGATTGCCATCGAAGCCGCCACGATGACAAGCCCAATTGCTACGTCAAGCTTTAGCGATGGAATCGGGGGGTTCGACGAACTTGATTCGCCAAGAACAATCACAACAACAACTATAAATGGCAGAAATTATGCGCTCGTTCATGCGTATTCCGATAATGGTGTTCAGATTGTTGACATCACAGATCTATCCACGCCAACCCCTGTCGCAGTCCTCCAAGATGGCGTTACATACACTGAATTAGAAGGAGCTAGACACTCTGCAATCACTCACTCCAACGGGAGAACATATGCATTAATTGCTGGATATTCGGACGATGGCATTCAGATTGCCGATATCACAGACCCCGCCAACCCAACGTCAGCAGGAAGAATCCGAGATGGTGACAATGGAGGAGAGGGAAACTATAAACTAGATGGTGCTTATTTCATTGCCACAACCTTGGCCGGCGGCAAAACCTTTGCCCTTGTTACATCCTATAACGACGACAGTTTACAAATCATCAATATCACAGATCCCACCAATCCCAGCCTTGCCAAAAGCATCACTGATGGAGCTGGTGGTTACGAGGAACTCAACGGCGCAAGAGGCTTAACAACAGTCGACATTGCAGGAAGCAAGTACGCCCTAATCGCATCATCGAGTGACGATGGAGTACAAATCATCAATATCACGGACCCAGAAAATCCAAGCGCAGTTTCAAGCATCACTGATGGAGTAGGCGGCTTCAATGAACTTGAAGCCGCCAGGATGGTTTCCGCAGCTTCCATTGGAGGCAAAACCTATGCCCTTGTCGCAGCGAAAGATGACAACGGCGTTCAAATCATCGATATCAGCAATACTGCAGCCCCAACCGCA
>CAZJLQ010000391.1:0-1667 GCA_964546675.1 uncultured Synechococcus sp. | reverse complement strand
CAGGGCAGCCACCCAGCCGTTGTTCCGGGAGGCGTCGCCGCTCTCGTAGGCCACCGTGCCCCAGCAGTGGGTTGCTGAATTCACCAGCCAGGTGACGTGATAGACGAGCACGAGGCGCAGAGGAATTCCCCAAAGCACCATCGCCCAACCACCTGCGCCCGTTGCCGTGCCGATCCCGAACAGCAGAAGTCCGAGGGGGAGCTGCAGCAGCAGGAAATAGGTGTTCAACCAGCGGTAGTAAGGGTCTTTGGCGAGGTCGCCACTCAGGCGTGGCACCGCCTGCATGGCAGGAATCGGTTGGAACATCCAGCCCATGTGACTCCACCAAAAACCGCGGTGGCTGTTGTGATGATCAGCATCCGTATCGGAAAATTTGTGGTGGTGACGGTGCAGTCCAACCCAGTCAATCGGGCCGTGCTGGCAGCTGAGGGCACCGCAGGTGGCGAAAAAGCGCTCCAGCCATTGGGGCACCTGAAAGGAGCGGTGCGATAGAAGTCTGTGATAGCCGATCGTGACACCAAGACAGGCGGTGATCCAGTAGAGAATTGCCAGGGCACTGACGGACTGCCAGCTCCAGAACCGTGGTGATAGGGCCAGAACTGACAGGGCATGGATGGCGATCATGAATACGATCGTTCCCCATCGCTTCGCCTGATCGGGTCGGATTGGAGCATGACCTTTGCGGGGCTGGTGTAGGCGCTCTGCAAGCTTTGCCGACTCATTTGCGGGTGTTGGTCGACTTGGGGGTGATGGTGTGGCGACCACAGCGGACGACATCTCGATCTGATTGATTGCTCAAAACTATAGTCGATAAGAATCCGTATCAAATGGTAGATTCTCGGCACTGTTCTGATCGCACAGCCATGGGGTATCGCGAGCGATTGATGGATGGTCGCCGTGCCATGGCCCATCTCGTTCACGTCTGGCACGAACGCAACGGCTGGTCCCACAAGGTGTTGCCCGCCTTCGCCGATGCCCTTGATCTCGGCCGTGTGCACAATTCACAGATCTCTAACCTCCGGAACGGCAAGCTTGCAGCTCCGGGTCCAGAGGTGTTTCTTGCCCTCGGTCAGGCCAATGCGTTGTTGATGGGAGGGCTGGAGTCGATCCGAGCTCAACTGGAGGAGTCTCAGCCCGAACTCCTCCAGATCCTCGTCGATGGACATGCACCTCTGGTGGACGCTGGGGGAAAACCCCTAAGCGCTGGTGCTTTGTTTGAAATTTTCGTTGGTCTGGCTCCACTTCCGCCAGGGTTTGACTGGCGCATCGACGCTGATGAAGCCTCGGCCCTGAGTGCAGCTCTGGCTGAGCATCTCTGTGGAGGTCGTCGCTGGCGATTCTGTCGAGAGCAGGTGATGGAGGCCTATCCAGTGAAGAAGAGTCAGCGTCGTGATCGTTTCGCAGAGGTCATGGCCGGCATGCGCGATTACAACGCTGAGGAGCTTGATGGTGAACTGCTCGATCTGTTCGCCACCCACCAGGCATTGGGTGGTTCGGGAAAAAGCGGGGCTGATGGTTTCTTGGCTCAGTTGCGTTCCCGAGCCAAAAACCTTGAGGTTGAAAAATGACCAATTTGGTTGAGGTTGTGAACGGAGAAGTCGGACCGATCACGGCTTTGACCTATCGCTCACGACCTTGATTTATGGGTAGTGGGCTTGGCGCACGCG
>CAZJLQ010000390.1:0-1676 GCA_964546675.1 uncultured Synechococcus sp. | reverse complement strand
AGCGGATTTACAGTCCGCCCCCATTAACCACTCGGGCACCGACCCGAACCACACCCGAAGAACTTACCAGTTGACGTGATCAAGGCCGTTAGGACTGCAGCGTTGTCATCGATACGATCCAGGAACTGACCTCGGCGACGGCGCATGCATCTGCTGCTGCTCAACGGCCCCAACCTGAACCTGCTGGGCCAGAGGGAGCCAGGGATCTATGGCCACAGCACCCTGTCCATGATCGAAGCGGACCTCAAAAAAGAAGCGGAGGCCGCTGGGGCCGAGCTCGCCTGTTTTCAATCCAACTTTGAGGGTGCCTTGGTGGAGAAAATCCACGCTGCCATCGGCTCGGTGCACGGCATCCTGATCAATGCCGGGGCTTACACCCACAGTTCCATTGCCATCCGTGATGCCCTTGCGGGTGTGGCGATCCCTTATGTGGAACTGCATCTCAGCAACACGCACTCCCGCGAAACCTTTCGCCATCATTCGTTCCTGGCTGCCGGTGCCGTGGGGGTTGTGTGTGGCTTCGGTGCCATGAGTTACTCCCTAGCCCTCCAGGGCTTGCTTCAACACCTGCGAGCTCAGGCTTCATGACGGCATCACCTCCGCTGAAATCCACCGCCTCGATTCGATGGTTGAAATCCGCAACCAGTCGGGCCTGGTTGGATCAGGCCATCGCTCGACCGATCGAGCTACTCATCGATCACGCCCACTGCGAGAGGAAAGCGGCAGGGGCAGCGGTTCAGATGATGTTTCGCTATTTGTGCGAGCCGGGTCTTGGAGAGGTGCTCAGCCCCCTGGCCAGAGAGGAACTTGAGCATTTCGAGCAGGTTTTGGCGGTTTTAACGAGCCGAGGTCGCTACCTCGAACCTCTCCCCGCGCCCGCCTACGGGGGGGAACTTGCTCGCTGTATTCGCAAAGCTGAGCCGCATCGCATGCTCGATTCATTTCTTGTGGCAGGGCTGATTGAAGCCCGGAGCCACGAGCGCATGGCTTTGCTGGCGGAACACAGTCCTGATGCGGAGTTGCGCAAGCTGTACGCCAATCTTCTCACCAGTGAGGCTCGGCATTTCGGGATCTATTGGACCCTTGCGGAATCCAGATGGTGCCGAACGATGATTCAGGAACGGTTGGATGAGCTCGCGGATGCCGAGACAATCGCCTTAAGCGGCACCCTTCAACGGCCTGAAGACGTCAGGATGCATTCGGTTGGCATCATTGTTGAGAGATGATCCAACTGAATCCTGATTTCAAATCATTGGATCACGGTCAGTGATTGATCATTCTGGGATCTCTTGATCTGCTTACGCACGTCATGCAGACCAGACCAAACCAAAGACGATCTTTCGGCCCGACTCCGATTGCCTTGGGTCGTGACATCGGTAGTTCTCAGCTGGTGATTGATTGAAAACTTTCTGAATTAACAATCCAACATGAATTGTCCAATCATCTTCATTATTCCATGGATGGAGTTGATTTAAATATTAAGGGGTGGTGTGTTTCAATTGTTCATATTAATTCAACTGATTTTGGGTCACGTCCGTGAGCCGTGACGGAAGCATTCCAGTTGGCGATAGAACAAATGGGAGTCAATGATTTTTTTGATCGAAGTGGCAAGACAGGTCAGCCAAAGCCCCTATGTGGCCGCGGCTGTTGCTCTGTGACGTCAGGGCTGCCTTGAT
>CAZJLQ010000389.1:0-1678 GCA_964546675.1 uncultured Synechococcus sp. | reverse complement strand
TTTCAGCGACTCGCAGACGGCTGAAAACGTTGATGTGACAATCAAGGAAGATCTTGTTGTTAATGGCTCTGAGCAGACTTTTAATCTTGCCAAAAATAAGCTGTCGTCTTCAGTACCACTTGACTCTGTTGAGGGCCTTGACGGTTTTATTTCCTCTTCTAGTCCTGTTGTAGACATCGTTGAAGGTGAGCGTCGTGTGCTTCGATCGCTTCGCTTAAATGCACAACCGCACTCCACTGTTGTTGTTGGCCTTGAGTCTGATCAGCCCGATCAACTTCTACTGCGCGATCGAGGAGCGTTTGCCGATCCGAAGAAGAAATCACGGATTGATCTCGTTTTTACACCAGATAATTGGAACAAAGACCAATTTTTCTCATTGCATGCTCTTGACAACGATATTGTCGATGGTGATCAATATGCCCATATTTATAATTCTTCGAGGAGTGACGATTATCGCTTTGATTCCAGTAATCCAACTTTAGAGGCTCCTAATAATCTCCCTGTTTTAATTCGTGATAATGATTCTCCAGGTTTGCATCTTACACTCGATCAGGATGCATTAAACGAAGCATCCACTGGCATTGTTTATGCAAGTTTAACGGCTCAGCCCAGTGACGATGTACTCCTTTCACTGATTCCACCTACTGCGAGTCGATATGATCTGAAATTAGTTTCTGATATCAAATTAGCTTCTGAAGGCCAATCTGAAGAAAATTACGCAACAGTATCAATGGCCTTGAAAAACTCATTGCTTGATCAAAATCACACTGATGTTTTTCTTCCAGAGGGCCAGATTTTTGAATTTTCTCATCCTTCAGGTATTAACATTCCGCTTAGAATTGAGCGTGACCTTGTCTTAAACCCTGGCTTCTCTGAATTTGATGTGCCAGTTACAGTTCTTACTGATACTGATTATCTTGATGACGAAATTTTAGCAAGTACGAGAGGCTTAACGTCTCAAATTGATTCTGATGGAGCTGAATTCAAAATAGCCAATAAACTTCGAGGAGAAACTGCTGATGTTCAGTTTAATTCAAATAATTGGGATATTCCACAAGCGATCGAGATCGAGGCCATTGATGACAACTTTTATGAGGATGTTGAGCGTGGCTATTTGAGAGTTGAAACCACTTCTGATGACCAAAACTTTAATCGCTTAGATGTTGATCCCCTGGCTGTAGATGTTATTGACGATGATCTTCCATCTGTAAGTCTTGAACTTATCAGCCATGCCACAGAAGGAGCAGAACCAGGTCAATTTAGAATCCGAGTTTCTGACCCTGTTCCAGCGTCTGTTGGCAACAAGGGATTACTTGTTACTTATAAGCTATCCGAACTATCCATAGATGAGCGTATTTATCAGCCGGACTGCAATAATCCACTTGATGACAACAGTCGTTTGAATTCCATACTTCAATATCCTAGCGGAGATAACAGCTCTACTTATCAAATCCGTATTCCCCCCGGTCATAATGTAAGCGATAGTTTTGTTATACCCTTTGATGATTATGTAGCGGATATTAAAGACAAGAAATTTACTATTGAAATTGTTGAAAATGATGATTCGTACGCTGTTGATGGCGATAATATTTCAATGGAGGTTCGAAATGATGATAATGCTGGCCTTATTCTTTTGTATTCTGGCAATAATTTGCGTGTTAGCGAAGCAGACCAAGGA
>CAZJLQ010000388.1:0-1681 GCA_964546675.1 uncultured Synechococcus sp. | reverse complement strand
GCATGGAAGAAGCCGTGTTCCAGCAACTGCTGCAAGCTGCAATTCACGCCCACGTCCACCATGTCGTCGGGATCGATGCCGAGCTCACGAACAGCATCGAGATTGGTGAGTTTCACGCCATCGATCCACTCCATCGTCAGAACCCTCCGACTGGTGGCGGACCGGTAGATCGCAGGTACTGCGATCCGAGGGTTGTGGCGATGCAGCTTCTGAAAGGTTTCGGCGTTGTCCGCTTCGTTGAGGTAATCCATCTCCTCAAACACCCGTTTGCCCAATTCATCAATCAGGGCAACCAGATCACTGCGGATTAGGCCGATGTTGCTGTTCAGCCATGCGGCGATATTGCGCACGATGTAGAGATCCAGCGTGATTTGTTCGCGCAGTCCGGGTCTCTGCACCTTCACGGCGACCTTCTGCCCATCCCTGAGAACGCCTTTGTGGACCTGTCCGAGTGAAGCCGCCGAGATCGGTTCCCGGTCGAGTTGTTCATAGATCTCGTCCACCGGTGCACCGAGGTCTTCCTCGATGCAGGCCATGGCCAGTTCGCTGTCAAATCCAGGAAGCTGATCCTGAAGTTGGGCCAGTTCCTCAAGTAACAGTGGAGGAACGATGTCTGGCCGGGTGGAGAGGGCTTGTCCCGCCTTGATAAAAGCGGGCCCGAGATCCACCAGCAGTTCGGCGCATTCGCGGGCTCTCTCGCGAGCCCGCTGTTCATCTCTGAGCAACCGGAAGATCCAGTCGAATCCGATCCCCAGCAGCAGCAGTCCTATGGGCACGAGCGTCTGCCAGATGCGGCGGATCAGACGCTGGGGGTGACCGGCGTAAATGCGAGTGATGGCAGCGGGGTCGTACTCGAGCAGCCCGGCGGCTTCGATGAAATCGCCGAGATCCGCCACCATCGATCAGGAGTTTTAAACGACCCCCCTTCTAAACGAATCGAACCACCGCTACGGTCAAGGCGATCACCGGTTCATGCAGTGCTCATCGGTCTGCAGCTGCAGAACATCGCGCTGATCGACAGCCTCGAGCTGAATTTCGACGCGGGGTTCACGGTCCTGACGGGGGAGACCGGGGCCGGGAAGTCGATCCTTCTCGATGCCCTCGATGCCCTGCTCGGCGGAGCTCAGGGAGCCTCGGGCGTGCGGCTGCTTCGCAACGGCTGTGAGCGGGCTCGCATCGAGGCGAGTTTCGCGATGAATGCAGGGATTCAGGACTGGCTGGAGCAGGCCGGTTTGGAACCGGAGGACGACGATCTGCTTCTGACTCGGGAATGGCGCAGACAGGACGATCGCTACAGCAGTCGATCCAGGCTGAACGGAGTGGCTGTCAATCGTCAGCAATTGGTCGATCTGCGACCCCTACTGATCGACCTCACGATGCAGGGTCAGACCCAGCAGCTTTCACGACCAGGCCAGCAGCGGCGCTGGCTGGATCGCCTCGGTGGAGAGGAACTTGCCATCGTGCTTCAGGAGGTTCGCTCCTGTTGGCGTGCCTGGCGTGAGGCTGTCACAGCTCTGCAGGTGCATCAGGAGGACGCCGCCCGTCTCGAACAGCAGCGGCAGGAGTTGCAGGAGTTGCTCGACAGCCTGGAATTGGCGGGTCTCGAGCACCCCAATGAAGACAAACGGCTTGAGCAGGAGCAGGACCGATGGGTCTACGGGGTGAGGCTTCAGGAAGGTCT
>CAZJLQ010000387.1:0-1684 GCA_964546675.1 uncultured Synechococcus sp. | reverse complement strand
ATAGTCGGCCTCAACAAAATCGACGGCATGAAGATTATTGGATTGGTCTAACGATTCCAAATCGACCGAATTGGAGTAGAGGTAAACGAGAGAGGAGTTGGTATTGGCTTGATGGATCACGTTGGAATCACAATGATGTTCGTCACAGTAGAAACAATATTGGTTGGGGTTGGGATGAGAGAGAACCAACCTATCGGGGAGGCTGGTTTCAGGCTGCTACAGCTAGGTATACATGGGATCGACGTATCAGATCGGGCCGTTGGAATTCAATGCCATGGGATGGTCCGAAGGTTCCTTCTATCATTGAATTTAAAAATCCAACATTTCGTGTAACGAGTTTAGTTCCAACTGCTACTTCTGATCAATTAAGCTTTACGATTAATCTGAATCAAAAGCTACCTAATGAGCCTCGTTTTGTAGATAATTTCGCAAGGCTGAGGTTTAGATTATTTAGTGATGATGATGGTCAATTTAAGGTTGGTGGTGCTCGTCATATATCTGGCAATCTATATGAAGTTCACAGTTTTAACAACCTACAATCTCGTGCCATAACATTTCGACCAAAAAAAAATATTGATTGGAGCAGGCTTAGAAATGTTCGCATGGAACTAGAGCCTGCAGGTGGCCAGTCTGCAAATCTCACGATCGATGCTAATGCCAAACAAGCACAGGCGATGCATCGAGACTTAGACCAATTGAACCTCGCCAATGGAGCTTGGGAGACATTTAATTCCCATAATATAACATCAAAAAGTGTTAACAATCAATCAATTAACCCTACTGGGATCAACGGTGAATTGTTTAAAAAATTTGAAAAGGGTAATTTTAGAGTTGATTGGGAAACCTATCTTTATATCCCAAAATCAAATATTTATGATTTCCAGGTTTCTCCAATTGCAGGCTCCTCTTTAACGATTGATCGAGAGATCGATGGCGCTTGGACGCGCGTTGATGCAGAAGGTCTAGAGCTTAAAAAAGGAGATATTCTCAGGGTTAATGCATCTATTCGAACAAACACAAGTCTTGGTTCTGATCAGTTCGCGTTTCAATGGAAAAAGCGTAGTGATTCTCAATTCTCTACGGTCCCTAGTGCTCACCAATATTTATCCAGTGAAGCTGCCATTCGACTTAATCAAGTTGTAGAAGAACAAGAAAAAGATAATGAAATGGACGATATGATCTTCTTATTTTCTACCAAGAATTTAGCTAAGACAGATGTTAACAATCTAAAAGCTTCAAATGATCTATCGAGTTTTACGGGGATTGGTTTTGAACCGCCAGCAGACAGTTCACAGGCTAGCCAGAAGTATGCAAAATATCAAAGTGGTTCAACTCAATTGGGAGATGATTATCGTCTTGAAACCGATGCACAACGGAATTTAATTTTTGAGAAGAAGGGATTCTTCAAGAATCCACTAACAACATCTATTGAGATCTTACGAGATGATTATGCTGAATCTGACGAGGAGAATATTCAATATGAGTTAGTTCGTGATGGTAAAAATAAAATTCGTCCATCATCTAATACTAGCACTGTTTTTGGTGTTGATCCCTTTTCACAGAAGCAGACCTTATCCATTCAGGACAATTCACCACAGTTAAAGCTCTCTTTGCCAGACGATTTTCGTTATGGAGTTAAGGAAGGTGAATTGGCTTGGTTCAATATTGATGTCATCAACGGCAA
>CAZJLQ010000386.1:0-1685 GCA_964546675.1 uncultured Synechococcus sp. | reverse complement strand
ACGCTGCTGCCATCGCTGCTGAAGCTTTGCGGGACTGGATGTCGTGGCGCGAGCGCATCGATCGGTGGCAGGCGCCGGTTTTGAACAACGGAGAGATTCCTGAAAATCTGAGGATGGCCCTGTTCAACGAGCTTTACGACCTCGCCAGTGGTGGGACGCTCTGGAGTGCAGCTCGACCAGGGGATCCGATCGGTCGCTTTGGGGTTCTCGAATGCCTTGATTACGCCTGGTACGAAAGCCTTGATGTGAGGCTTTATGGCTCCTTGGCTCTGTTGCAATTGTGGCCCGAACTGGACAAGGCGGTGCTGCGCAGTTTCGCCCGCGCAATCCCTGCAAGCGATGGCACCCAGCGTCCGATTGGGTGGTATTTCACGCAAGGGAAAGGGCGTGTTGAAGCGGATCGCAAAGTCAAAGGAGCCACTCCCCATGACCTCGGTGCACCCAATGAAATGCCGTTTGATGCCACCAACTACACCGCCTATCAGGATTGCAATCTCTGGAAAGACCTGGCCAGTGATTTCGTGCTGCAGGTTTGGCGGACCTTCACCTTGTCACCTACCGGGGAGGATCTGAGTTTTCTCGCCGAGTGTTGGCCTGCAGCTGTGGAGGCTCTCCGTTACCTGAAGCGCTTCGACGTCAATGATGATGGTTTACCGGATAACGGCGGTGCCCCTGATCAGACATTCGATGATTGGCCTTTAAAAGGTGTCAGTGCCTATTGCGGTGCACTTTGGATTGCAGCCCTCGAGGCTGCACTGGCGATGGCCCAACGCCTGCAGCTTGAACTGGGTCTTGACACAGGCGACGACCAGCATGCTTTCGGCCAGTGGTTGGAGCAGGCCCGAAGCAATTTTGACGCTCTTCTTTGGAATGGTGAGTACTACCGCATTGATGCAGAGAGTGGAACACCTGTCGTGATGGCTGATCAGCTCTGTGGGGATTTCTATGCACGTTTGTTGAACTTGCCTCCAGTGGTTAGTGAGGAGAAGAGCCGAAGCACGTTGAATGCTGTGAAGGAGGCCTGTTTCGAAGGGTTTAAAAACGGTGAGCTTGGCGTTGCAAACGGTCTGCGTCGTGATGGCACACCGCTCGATCCAAACGGTACACATCCTCTCGAGGTTTGGACCGGGATCAATTTCGGCCTTGCTTCCTATTACAGGCTGATGGGAGAGAAGAAAACGGCTGAAGCGATCTGTTCAGCGGTTGTCGATCAGGTCTATTCGGGTGGATTGCAATTCCGTACACCGGAAGCGATCACCGCCGTCAATACTTACCGAGCCTGTCATTACCTGAGAGCAATGGCGATCTGGGGCCTCTGGGCTACAGAAACAAACTGGTCCTTGATCCCAGGGGCTGCTGATCAACCAATCAGTTCCGAGTCAAGTTTAGCTTGAAATTAGAGACCAACAAAAACCTGCGATCGGCCTAACGAGCTTTATCGAAAATCTATTTGATTTGAGTGATTTTTATGTCCATTACGGCCTGAATGATCGTCATCCAATGGTCGCCTGGGGTGTGAGATGTGAATAATGCTTCGACTTAATGGATCCATAGCTATATCCACAAAAAGCCTTTCAAGCATTTGAATTCAAAAAATGAAGCCAAAGGACGAGACAATCTGTTATGACTTATTGGTTAAAATCCTATATTTGGTCAAAGAAGCAACCTAAAAATGTTGATGAGAT
>CAZJLQ010000385.1:0-1686 GCA_964546675.1 uncultured Synechococcus sp. | reverse complement strand
TCCAGAACCATGCGGCAGCTGCGAGCTGTGCACCACGATCGCAGCGGGCACGGCCCTGGATGTGATTGAGATCGATGCCGCTTCGAACACCGGCGTCGACAACATCCGTGAACTGATCGAACGCTCACGCTTTGCACCGGTGCAGGCGCGCTGGAAGGTGTATGTGGTGGACGAATGCCACATGCTCTCCACCGCCGCATTCAATGCACTGCTGAAAACACTGGAAGAACCACCACCACAGGTGGTGTTTGTGCTGGCCACCACCGACCCGCAACGGGTGCTGCCCACCATCCTCAGCCGCTGCCAGCGCTTTGATTTCAGGCGGATTCCTCTGGAAGCCCTTGAAACCCATCTGGGCTGGATCGCTGAGCAGGAAGGAATTGCGATCCAACCGGAGGCCATACATGTGGTGGCCCAGCGCTCCCAAGGAGGCTTACGCGATGCCGAAAGCCTGCTGGATCAGCTGAGCCTGCTGCCGCCGCCGATTGAAGCCACAGCGGTGTGGGATCTGCTGGGCGCCGTGCCGGAACAGGAGCTGCTGGAACTGGTACAAGCAATGAGTAGCGCTGAACCGGTGGCACTGCTGGAAGCCACCCGCAACCTGCTGGACCGGGGCCGTGATCCTGGCGCCGTGCTGCAGGGTCTCGCCGGCATCCTCCGAGATCTGGTGCTGATGGCCGCTGCACCGGACCGGCCGGAACTCACCAGCGTGTCGCCCCAATTCCGCGATCAGCTGCCGGATCTGGCCAAAACGATCGGCCGCGCCAGGCTGTTGCACTGGCAGGCCCAGCTGCGGGGCACGGAACAGCAGCTGCGCCAGAGCGTGCAACCGAGGCTGTGGCTGGAGGTGCTGCTGCTCGGCCTGCTCGCCGAACCGATCGCGGCCTCGTCTACAGCTGCAACGGCATCGGTTCCAGCAGCGGCAGCAACGGCTTCATCACCACCAGTGCCTGTAGTGCCAAGCCAACCCGCAGCCACAGCAAGCGTTGCGCCGCAACCGACCGCAGCAGAGCCGGCTGTTGCAGCCCCTTCACCTGCAGCCCCTGCACCCCCTGCACCGCCGGTGCCACAGGTTCAAAGCCCACCAGCAGCAGCAGAACCATCTGTTGCAACAAGCGGCGCCAACCTGGCTGAGTTGTGGCAACAGATCCTCGGAAGCCTGGAGCTGCCCTCCACTCGGATGCTCCTGTCCCAGCAGGCTCAGCTGGTGCGGCTGGATCCGAACCGAGCCGTGGTTCAGGTGGCCGGCAACTGGATGAGCATGGTGCAGAGCCGAGCGTCCTTGCTGGAGCAAGCGGTGGCCAAAGCGCTGGGAGGCTCACGCCAGCTGATTCTTGAACCCGGCAGTGGCGGAGCCCCCGCTGTGGCGGCCCCAGCACCAACAGTGCCTGCGCCAGTTCCAAGGCCTCAGGTTCAAAACCCACCCGTAGCAACAGCCGCCGCAAACGTTCCGTCGGAACCGACCGCAGCGCCGGTGCAAGCACAACCAACTGCGCCGCAACAGCCAACAACACCTGCACCGGTACAGCCTGCCACCGCCATTGAGCAGGCTCAATCACCACCAGCACCACCCCAAGCCCAACAACCTTCGAGTCAACAGCCTTCACGTCAAAAGGCCGTCCAACAAACTCCCGATCAACAGTCGGCTGAACAACGGCCGGCCCCACAACAGCCGCGCTCGCCACA
>CAZJLQ010000384.1:0-1691 GCA_964546675.1 uncultured Synechococcus sp. | reverse complement strand
AAGACGGCTCGCGCACCTTTGACGACCCCGAGCTGACCGGCAAGACCCGCCGAATCCTTCGAATCGGTCGGCGGGCGAAAGAACGGATGATGAAGGCGAATCTCAGATTGGTTGTCAGTGTCGCGAAGAAATATCAGGGCAAAGGACTGGAACTGCTTGATCTAATTCAGGAAGGTTCACTGGGCCTTGAAAGGGCAGTCGAAAAATTTGATCCAACGCGTGGTTACAAATTTTCCACCTATGCCTTTTGGTGGATTCGTCAAAGCATGACGCGTGCCATCGCCTGTCAGTCGAGAACCATTCGCCTTCCCGTCCATCTCAGCGAGCGGCTGACAACGATCCGCAAGGTCAGCCTTGACCTCGCCCACAAGCTTGGTGCGATGCCCAGCCGGGTGGAGATTGCCGAGGCGATGGATATCCCCCTGGACGAGCTGGATTCACTGCTGCGCCAGGCTCTGACGACCAGCAGCCTCGATGCTCCTGTTAACGGGGAAGAGGGGCGCAGCTTCTTGGGAGATCTGATTGCCGATTCTTCCCTTGAGGAGCCCCTCGACATCGTCGAACAACGCATCCATCACGAGCAACTTGGCCGTTGGCTCAGCCATCTGAGCGAACAGGAACAACATGTCTTGCGGCTCCGTTTCGGCCTTGAGGGCAATGAGCGCCATACCCTCGCCGAAATCGGTCGACTGATGGAAGTCTCCAGGGAGCGTGTCCGTCAGGTGGAGCTAAAGGCTCTTCGCAAATTACGGAATCTGACGCGGCGGCTCCCCAGTGGGATCTGAGCTGTGTCAGTCCTCGGCCCAGATGTAGCGGGTCAGCTCCTCTGGGTCTGGTTCGGGTGCTGAGAGAGCGAACTCAACACAATCTCCGACTTCGGCATCAATTTCCTTTTCGATCGCCCGCAACTCGTCTGCTGACACCAGTCCGGCAGTCGTGAGATCACGCTCGAACGACTTGAGCGGATCCCTCTCCGCCCAGAACTGTTTCTCCTGTTCGGCGCGCAGTTCGTCCGGATCGGCCAGGGAATGTCCCCTGAACCTGTAAGTCAGGCACTCCAGCAGGGTTGGCCCTTCGCCGGCACGCGCTCTCTCAATGGCCCGTTCTGCAGCGGCGCGGACAGCAAGAACATCCATTCCATCCACTTCTTCGCCGGCCATCCCGAAGCTTCCGGCCTTCCGCCAGATTTCCGGATCACTTGTCGCCCGGTCATGGGCCATGCCGATCGCCCACTTGTTGTTCTCCACGACGAAGATGATCGGCAGCTTCCAGAGCTGGGCCATGTTCAGGCACTCAAAAAACTGACCGTTATTGCAGGTTCCGTCCCCGAAGAAAGCCGCTGTGACGGCATCGCTTGAGGCATCTCCCAACGCATCTCGTTTGTAGCGACTGGTGAACGCGGAGCCCAGTGCAACCGGTATTCCCTCAGCGATGAAGGCGAAGCCACCAAGAAGGTGATGCTCCTTGGAGAACAGGTGCATTGAGCCACCTCTGCCTTTGCTGCAGCCTGTTTCCTTGCCGAACAGTTCGCTCATGACCTGCCGCGCCGGGACACCGGCGCTCAATGCATGAACGTGGTCGCGGTAGGTGCTGCAGAACCAGTCGTGTTGGCGTTTCATCGCCCCGATCACGCCGGTGCTGACAGCCTCCTGACCGTTGTAAAGGTGAACGAATCCAAACATCTTGCCCCG